>JARFRT010000232.1 GCA_029287105.1 Akkermansiaceae bacterium
TTGTGGGTGGGTGAGACCCAAGGCTGAAGCCGTTGGGCTGGAGGTGCGTATCCCTTTCGGGGATGGGGTGGATCAGCTCGTGGATTGTTTGTTGGGTGATTGTGATTATAGCGCCCCTGACGGGGGTATGGATGTTAGCCCAGGGGTTCAGCCCTGGGACGGGGTGTTTATAGAGGATCGCGCCCTAAACGGGCGCTGGAGATGGTGGTTAGTCCCACACGTAACGTTCATCATAGGGGATGTTATATTTTGTTAAAAACGATTTGAATTCATCTTGGAAGCTAGTGGATGAATGATGTTGTTTTTGGTTTTCAATGTATTTCTTTGCAACGGTAAGATCCTTGGCGCTTACCCCGAACCAGCCGTAGCCGCCTTGCCATTTGAAATTTTTTACGCCTTGGGCAGTTATCCATTTTGATGAGCTTCCTTTTAGTTGTCGTATGAAATCGATGTCGGTGACGTGTTTGCTGGATTTTACCAATACGTGAACGTGGTCTGGCATACCATTGATAATGACAGGTTCGGCTTTGAGATCGAGGATGATGCCGGCCATGTAGGCGTAGAGTTTTATTTCGATGTTTGCGTCGATGATGGGGGTTCTGCCTTTGGTTGAAAAGACGATGTGTCCGTAGACTTGGTGGAGGGATTGGGGCATGGCGGTTTTTTTTGGGTGGTGCCGGGTTTCCGGCCTCCCTTTAGGAGGCTGATGATTGTGGGTGGGTGAGACCCAAGGCTGAAGCCGTTGGGCTGGAGGTGCGGACCGCTTTCAGGGGTGGGGTCAGGTTGTGGTTTCTTCGTGCTGGGTGTGTAGTTCGAGTTCAGGATTTAAAATTTTAACCTCTCCTGTGCAGCCGTTCATTTCGACGATATCGCCGGTTTTGAGGATGGTGGTGATGTTGCGGATGGAGACGATACACGGGAGTTGGAGTTCGCGGGCGACGATCGCGGAGTGGGAGAGCAGGGAGCCGCGTTCGACGAGCAGTCCTGACGCGGCAGGGAACAGGACGACCCAACCGGGGTCGGTTTGTTGGGCGACGAGGATTTCGCCTTCCCGGAGGGTGGCGTTGCGGGGGTCGGTGATGACGCGGACCGGACCGCGGATGATACCGGGGCAGGCACCGGTGCCGAGCAGTTGTTCGCCGTCATAGGGTTCCTCCTGGGTGGTGGGTGTGAAGTGGGTGTAGTGCGCGAGCTCTCCGCGGGTTTCAAACCGGTCGGGCGGCGCCGTTTTGTAGCGGGCTTGTTCCTCTTTGCGTTCGCGGCAGAGGGCTTTGAGTGGGGCCAGTTCCGTGGTCCCCTCATAGGCACCCATGACCTCGGTGATGGTGAGGAAAAAGATATCATCGGGCTGGTCGATGACCTGGTCGTGACGGAGGCGTTTGCCCAGTTCGACGATGATTTGCCGGACCCGGCCGAAGAGTCTGGTGCGTTCGAAGCGCAGGTTTTCCCTGTCCCTGACGCGATCCCTGGCATTTTTCAGCACCCAGTGGAAGAGTCTGCGTTTGATGCCGTGCAGGGACCGGGTGGGGTCGGCCGCCGGTTCAGGTGCCGGTCCGGGTGTGGTGGCGGGCTGTGTTGGCCCTAGAGGGTGACGAAGGGCCATCACGCCGATACCGGTGAGCAGTGACTGTGGGTTGTCGCCGACGGTGGGGGATTCGAGTTTAAGCTCCTCCAGGCAGCGGTCGCCGAAGTCATTGAGGTAGTTGTTGTATTCCTGATAGATGGATGGATATTCCTGCAGAGATGTTAGTTTTTGGTTTGTCGGGGCATCCGGGTCGGCGAGGAGCTGGCTGAGCGATGGGTGCGGCGCTACCCGTTTGGCCATGGCCATGATGCGGCGCGGGGGTTCGGCGCTGATGATGTCGCCGGCATCCAGCAGTAGGGAATTTTGGAGTGATGCGTCACCGAGCCATTTTTCGCAGAGCGACTTGAGCACGCCGTAGTGGATCATGGCGAAGAAGTCGTTGATGAGCGGAGCGTCCCAGCGCTTGAGCAGCTGGGATTCGAGGTTTTGGTAATGCTGGGTGAGTTCCTGGCCACTCATTTCGGTGAGTGGTTTTTCCGGGGATTCGAGTGCGTTGTTCAGGCGTTGATAAAAGGCGTCGATCTGTTTCTGGAGCGAGCGGTGGTTGCGGATCAGTCCGATCACGGTTTTGACCAGCGCCCACGTGTCCCTGACCTTGGTTGTCTGGGTTTTTTTGAGGATATCCCGGACCACCTCATCGGGCATGGGCTCTTTCACCCCCATCATTTGCTCCATGAATGCCCGGTTGACAGAGAACCCGGGCAGCATCGCGAGGACGCGGTACCAGCTGTTCAGATTGTAGTAAACATGGCCCCGGATGTGGCCGAGCATGTTGGGGAAAACATCATCGTTGTCGATGATCCTCCGGGTGGGCACCGAGAGCAGCTTACAGAATTCACGGTAGACATGTTCGTAGGCGCGCTCGGCAAAGGAGAAGGTCATCGGAGAGGTGACGCCCGAGTAGCTTTCGGCGATGTTGCTGTTGTCCCAGACGGTGAGCGGGGCGTCGGGATCGGGGGTGTGGCCGAGCGTGGTGATGGGTCGGCTCTGGAGCAGGTAGAGCTGGCCGCCTTCGATGGCCCACTCGATGTCCTGGGGGCAGCCGAAGTGGTCGGCGCACATTCTCGCCAGGTTGGCGACCTCGATGATTTGGCGGTCGCTCAGGCAGGGGATGCTGCGTTTGTCAGCGGGTGTGGGAGTGAGTTTGATGCCTTCCTCGGAGGTGGGGTCGGGCGTGTGCTGGTGGGATTTGTCGGCGATGCTGCGGCTGATGATCTGGTGACGCTCGTCGATGGTCCAGGTGTCGGCGTCGGCATCGCCGGAGACGAGGGCGCTGCCCGTGCCCCAGAGGCCGGAGACAAGGGCGTGGGA
>JARFRT010000559.1 GCA_029287105.1 Akkermansiaceae bacterium
CCTCTCCAATAGCCAGGACGCAGAAGGGGGATGGGGCGGAGGCAGTGGCAGCCGCCCAGGCGTCGTCGGCCTCTGCACCCTCGCCTTCCTCGCCCACGGCGAAGACCCCAACCACGGCCCCTACGCCCAGAAAATCCGCAGATCCATCAACCTCCTCCTCAAAAAACAAAGCGAGGGCGAGGACGGCTACATGGGCCCCCAGATGTACGACCACGGATTCGCCACCCTCGCCCTCGCCGAATGCTACGGTGCGGTCGATGACAAACGGATCGCCCCGGCCCTGAAAAAATCCGTCGACCTCATCCTCCAGGCGCAAAAAAACAACCCGCGCCACGGCTGGCGCTACAGCCCCACAACCCGCCATGCCGACACGACCGTTTCCGGCTGCCAAATCGTCGCCCTGCTCGCCGCCCGCAATGCCGGGATTGCCGTGCCGGACGCCGCCATTGAGAAGGGCCTCGCCTACATGAAAAGCTGCCGCAGTTCCAATGGCTCCTACGGCTATACCAGCAAGGGCAGCGGCCGCCTGACCCTCACCGCCATCGGCTCGCTCTGCTACGCGCTCGCCAAGAAAAAAGATGAGGCCGGTTACGCCAAATCCACCGATTATCTGAAAAAAAACATCCGCAGCCAAGACGGCAGCTACCCGTTCTATTTCCGCTACTACATGGCGCAAGCACTGTTCCAGGCCGATGAGGAACTCTGGCAAGCATGGAACAAGGACAACATCCGGCTTCTCTCCGCCGTCCAGCTCCCCGACGGATCGTTCGCCGGCAACCACGGCAACGCCTTCAGCACCGCAGGCGCCCTGCTCTCGCTCGCACTCAACTACCGCTTCCTTCCCATCTACGAAAAATGAAATCGCTCTTCATCACCGCCGCCCTGCTCACCGTGCCGGCCACCTGCCTCGCCGAGAGATTTGTCGCCGACGCCGAGCCCGACACCGCACCCGTGGCCGGGCCAGCGCGCCAAGCCGACCAGCCGGACATGCTCCGCTTCAGCAACAACGACACCCTGCACGGCAACTTCCTCTCCTTCGGCAAGGATGGCACCATGCTCTGGAAAAACCCCGAGGTCAAAGAGCCGATCCATTTCTCCACCCAAAAAATCCACCGCATCATCCTCAACCACGGCCAGGGACACCAGTCCACCGGCCAAAGCTCGACCGTGACCTTGGTGAACGGCGATGTCATCCCGGGCAGCATCACCTCGGCCAATCAAAAATCCGTCATCCTCAAGACAGACCACCTCGGCACCATCACCCTGCCACGCGACACCGTCTCCCGAATCGCCCCCACCCCCTTCGGTGGAAAACTCCTCTACTACGGCCCGCTCAACACCAATGGCTGGAAAACCATGCTCCCCCCGGAAACTAAAAAAACCGATGAAAAAGCGGAAGAAAAGAAACCTCTGGTAAAAATCGAGGACCAACAAGAAGACCAACAAGAAGACCAAGAAGAGGATGAAGCCCAGGAGGAAAAGGATACTAATGCCGACTGGAAACACATCGCGTCGGCATGGTACTCAGGCACCGATAAAAATCGTTACCTCACACGCATGGACGCCCTTCCCGACAAATGCCGCCTCGCCTTCAAACTTGGCTGGCGCGGGTCGCTCTACTGCAACATCGCTATCCATGCCGATTTCGATCCGCCGGTCAACAAAGGCAAGGAAAATGTCAAGGGACAGAGGAACATCCAAGGCAACATGGCGTCCACCGTTGGCCACGCCTACGTCGTTAGCCTGTCCACTCACAGCAGCAGCCTCTACGCCTGCTCATTTGACAAAGATGGCAATCCTACCAGCACCCGCATCGACGCCGACGGCAACCATGTCAGCCTGGGCCTGTCAGGCAAGGAAGAAGCCGATTTTGAATTCAGAATCGACCGCCCGAACAAACAACTCCTCCTCTACCTCAATGGCAATTTCAAAACCAAGTGGGACCTCGGCGATGATTATGCAGGCACAGGCAACCACCTCTCATTCCGCAATCTGCGCTACAGCAACGCGGAACTCCGCATCAGCGACATCATCATCTCCCGCTGGAACGGCCTCAAGGATTCCGCCCAAAGCATGCAAACCCCCGACCGCGATGTCATCCTGCTGACCAACGGCGTCGACCGCTTCTCCGGCAAGCTTAACCACATTCTGGACGGCAAGGTCTCGTTCCGCGGAAGCTACAACAACGACCTCTCCATCCCAGTCGACGAAGTCCAGGAAATCCACCTTGCATCCAACAACCTCCGGAAGATGCCGGAAGATGCCGATGACAAGTCGACTTACTTCTACATCCACCCCTACGGCAGGATCTCCGGCATTCCAAGCCCCGGTGACATCAACAGCACCAAACTTAACTCCAACCTCCTTGGCGAGCTCAGCCTGAACACCCGCTACGTCAATATCATCGATTTCTCACACCAAAACAGCTTACTCGACCTCTGGGATGACAACTTCTAGTAACTCACACTTCAACCCCCTGGCACACACCCTGTCCGTGGCCATGGCCAGCCTTTGGCTCTGCACGCCCATCAGCGCCCAAGCCGATATCATCGAACTCCAAAACGGAGACCTGCTCACCGGCAATATCGACGCCCTCGACAAAACACTCGTCACCCTGGTGTCGCCCCTCGCCCCCACCCCACTTGAAATCAGGGCTGATGCCATCCACAAAATCACCTTCCCCGAGCCATCCAAGGCCACCCCCAACCACACCGAGCGCCTGACCCTGACAAACAACGATGTCATCCCCTGCCAAGTACTCGGCATGAATGCCAAGGAACTCCAGATTTCCACTTGGTATGCCGGAAAATTCAGCATCCCCCGCAACAACATCCAATTCCTCCAGTTCGGCCTCTCCGAGGAAAAAACCATCTACACCGGTAGCGACGATCCTTCAAAGTGGACCACGCGCAGTGGTCATTGGCGTCTTACCAGCACCGGCTACACCTGCAGCGGCAACAGCATCCTCGCCCGCAAACTCAATCTCCCCGAGAATGTCCGCTTCAACTTTGACCTGTCATGGAGGGAAAATCCAAACTTTGTCTTCCGCTTCTGTGCGGAATCCGATGCGGCCACCACCAAACAGGACACCTACGAATTCGTCTTCAATTCCGCCGGCATGCAGATCCGCCGCTACGAAAACAGCAAACAACCAGCCGCCCCACTCGCCAATATCGCGATCAAACCACACTCCATCAACAGCCGGAAACTCAATATCGATCTGCGCGTCAACCGGACCGAAGGACTGCTCACCCTCTCCCTCGATAACCAACTCGTCGGCACATGGCCCGACCCCTTTAACACATCCAAGGGAAACCACATCATCCTGAATAACCGCACCAGCAGCACCAGCAGCACCAGCTGTGTCATCAGTAATCTCCGCGTCAGCGGCATGAGCGACGGGTCACTCCCCAGACACCGGGAAAAAACCCTGACAAGCAAAGCCGATGTCCTGATCGACAGCGAAGGTGAAACAATGTCTGGCAACATCGTCAGCATTAACAACGACAATGACACTGACCGCCCTGACAACCGAACCATCGTTTTCAACGTCAAAAACTCGACTGCGCCCCTGCTCGTCCCTGACCGCCGCATGAGCACGCTCATCTTCGGCGAGCCGGAGAACACTCCGGAGTTCCCCCCTCCCCCCTTAAGCGCCATGCTGAAAGACAACGGGTCCATCCAGCTGACACAACCCAAGTTGGAGCAAGGGAAAATCTCCTGCCAACACCCCATCCTCGGTCCATGCGTCATCGACATCAATGCCTTGACCCACATCCAGCAAAGCTCCGCAAAGGCAAAAGCCTCAACCACCCCGTAACCCTCCACTCTCGCCATGAACCCTGCGACCACTCTCCGTAACCGGCTCCTCTACGCCACCCTCGTTGCCTCTTCAATCTGCGCCACCCCCGGCATGGCAGATGTCCTGCCCGATGCGACCACCGGGGCCGCCGGTGCGACGACCCAAAAAGTAACCGGCCCGGACCAAGCCACCGCCCAAAAGGACGGCACCAAAGACAAAAAGCTCAGGGCCCGTGTATTCCTCACCAATGGCGACAGGCTAAGCGGTCTCCCCAAGTCAATCGACCAGGACAAAAACCTTCTGTTTGAATCCGACAGCCTCCGCCAGACGGCCAGCTTCCCAATCGCCAACATCCTCTCCATTAACTTCGATTCCTGGAAAGCACCTCGCACCGCCAAAACCATCGCACGGGTCGAACTTCAGCCCCGGTTTCGAGAGGAAAAAGGCGACACCATCCTCGGTGCCCTGCGCGAACTCACCCCGGACAGCATCAAACTCGACACCTGGTACGGCGGCACCATCACCCTGAAACGCTCCATGGTGCTTTCGCTCAATATCATCAACAACTCACCGGGCAACTACTACGGACCTAACAACATCAAGGAATGGAACCTCTCGGGTGACGACGATTCGTGGTCATTCAAAAATGGCGCGCTCGTCTCCCACGGCCTTGGAGGCATCGGCCGGGACATGGCACTGCGCGAAAAATCCCACATCAGCTTCGATGCGACATGGAAAAACTCCATGCGATTCAAAATCCAGCTCTACTCCGATGACACCAAATCCAGGAGCCCGTCGGCTTATTATGAAGTGAACCTCAACCGGACTTATGCCTACCTCCGCACCCGGGGAAAAACCAACGGCAGGGCAGCGATGCTCGGTGGCGGCCGCTGGAAACAAATCAGCGTCCCGCCACAGGAACGCTCCGCCCACTTCGACTTCTTCGTCAATCGCAAGGTGGGCAGCATCACCATCTATATCAATGGCAAACACGCCTGCGCACTCCAGTCCCAGTCACCTGATCCTGCAAATCTGGGTACAGGTCTCGCATTCATCGCTGAAGAACGCTACCCTCTGGAAATCAAAGGAATCACCATCACGCCATGGAACGGCACCACCCTGCCGAAATCCAAAGCCCCGGCCGGGGAAGACGCCGAGGAAAATGGCCAACAGCCGGAAGACACCGAAAAATCATCCCCCCATAAAATCATCCTCAACAACGGTGACGAAGTCCCAGGCACCGTCGGCAAAGTCGAGGATGACCGGATGATCATCGAAACCGAGTTCACCCCCATCCATATCCCACTCAACCGCATCAAATCACTCAGCCTCGGTGACAAGGGCGAGGAACCTATCAAAAAACGCGGCGACGTCCGCGCATGGTTCCATGACGGGGGCCGGATAACCCTGCAACTCGCTTCCTTCGAAGGCAACAAAATATCAGGGTATAGCCAGGCATTCGGCGATGTCACCCTCGACCTCTCTGCCTTCAGCCGAATCGATTTCCATATCTATGACGACAAGGTTAACGAGCTCCGGAAAAATAGCCGTTAGCCACACCGGCAGTGCACGCCGTCACCTCCCATCTTCCGCCTACATGCACCACCTCGTTCTCGGAACCGCCGGCCACATCGATCACGGGAAATCCTCCCTCGTCAAATGCCTCACCGGCTCCGACCCCGACCGCCTCCCCGAGGAAAAAATTCGCGGCGTCACCATCGAACTCGGCTTCGCCCATCTCTCACTGCATGATGACCACGATACTTACGAAATCGGTATCGTCGATGTCCCGGGACACGCCGACTTCGTCAATAACATGGTCGCCGGTGTTGGCGCGCTCGATCTCGCGATCTTTGTGATCGCCGCCGACGACGGCTGGATGCCGCAATCCGAGGAACATCTCCACATCCTCACCTACCTCGGCATCACCAACGTCATCATCGCCCTCACCAAGGCCGACCTCTGCGAGGACGTTCCGTTCGCCATCGAATTACTCAAGGACGAACTCCAGGACACCCCCATCGCCAACGCGCCCATCATCCCGGTCTCGTCCATCACCGGCGAAGGGATCGAGGAACTCAAACAGACGCTCCTCAAGAAACTCCGGGACATCCCGCCCCAGCGAGACGCCGCAAAACCCCGACTCGCCATCGACCGCATCTTTTCACCCAAGGGGTCGGGCACCGTCGTCACCGGCACACTCAGCGGCGGCCCCATCAATGTCGGTGACACCCTGACACTGCAACCCGTCGGCCTCAGCACCAAAGTACGCTTTATCCAAAGCCATCAACACCCGCTCGAATCAGCCCAGCCCGGCATGCGCACCGCCCTGAACCTTCCCGACCTCCCGATCGATGCCCCGGGCAAAGCCGGCGCCCAACGCGGCCACACCCTGACCAGCGAGAATTGCGGCGAAACCACCGACACCCTCGACATCGAACTCCAACGCCTCGCACGCCCCATCCCCGGCATCAAACCTCGCCCGCTGCGCCACATGGAAACCGTCGCCCTCCACCACGGCTCCACCCGCTGCCGCGCACGCGTCATTCTGCAAGACCGCAGCCATCTCAACCCCGGCGAAAAATGCCTCGCCCAGCTCCGGCTCGAAACGCCGCTCTTCCTGCTCACCGGCGACCGCATCGTGCTGCGCGACGGCTCCCAACAAAGCACCCTCGCCGGCGGCACCGTGCTCGACGCCCTGCCGCGCCGCCAAGGCTTCCGCTCCGCACAACGTGCCGCCTTCCTCCAGCCCCGAGCTGAAAACCCGGACGACCCCTCAACCCTCATCCGGACACTGTTGAACCGGGATCACATGCTTGATGCGAAAAACCCGCTTCCTAACAACCCATTCCACCAAAAAACAATCACCGAGACCCTCGATCATATGCTGGCCGAGGGCAGCATCACCCGGTCCGACCACCTCCTGCTCCATTCCCGGTGGTGGAAAGACCAGCTCGATGAGGCCGGCAAAACCATCCGAGGCTGGCACAAAAAACACCCGGACCTCCCCACCATGCCACTGGACAACCTCGCCAAAGCCCTCGCAAAATCCCTCGCTGATTGCCCAGCCGACCTCTTCCCCCAACTCACCGAGGCACTGGAATCCCAGGCCTACCAACTCACCGGCAAAGGTATCGCCCACGCAAGCCACACCCTGACACTGCCCGATGAGATCGCCAGCGAAACGCAGTCGATTCTGGAAAACCTCGACCGCAACGGACTGCAACCACCTAACAAATCAGACCTCGTCACCTCCGCGCGCCACGATCAGGCGATGAAGTTCCTGATCCGGTCCGGCCAGGTCATCGAACTCGACCCCAAGGTCGTCATCTCAACCAGCAGCCGCGATGCCGCCATCGAAAGCATACGCAGCTACATCAGCAGCCACGGCCAAGCGACCGCCAGCGAACTGCGCCAGCACCTCGATACCACCCGGAAAATTGCCATGCCCCTGCTCGAACACCTCGACGACCTCGGTATCACAGCCAGAAATGACAACTACCGCACCCTGATCTAACCCCAAATAGCCGACCTCCCGACCTCCCGACCTCCCGACTTCAAGACTTCAAGACTTCAAGACTTCAAGACTTCAGGACTTCCCGACTTCAAGACTTCCCCACCATGAATACCCCCTCGTCCACCTCGCCCCGTATCCTCTGCGTGTTCATGCTCCTCATCACGTCGCTTGCTGCCATGGCGGCACAAAAACCTAACATACTTATCGCCATCTCCGATGACCAGTCCTATCCGCACGCCAGCGCCTACGGCTGCAAGTGGGTCAAAACACCCGGCTTCGACCGGGTGGCCGACCAGGGCATCCTGTTCACCAACGCCTACACCCCGAACGCCAAGTGCTCGCCCTCGCGCGCCTGCATCCTGACCGGCCGCAATTCCTGGCAACTCGAGGAAGCCGCCAACCACGTGTTCTTCTTCCAGGACAAGTTTGGCACCGTCTTCGAAGCACTGGCCAACAGCACCGACTATATTGTCGGCGTCACTGGCAAAGGCCTGTCACCTGTCATGACCAAACCCGGACGGCAACCGACCGGCAAACGATGGGATCAACAAAAACTCAAAAATCGGATCCCTGCCATTTCCAACATCGACTACGCCGCCAACTTCGAACAATTTCTCAACGCAAAACCCAAAGACCGCCCCTTCTGTTTCTGGTACGGGGCCACGGAACCCCACCGGAAATACCAGTACAAAATCGGCATCGAAAAAGGCGGCAAAAAACTCACGGACATCGACCGCGTGCCCGCCCACTGGCCCGATAACGAAACCGTCCGCACCGACATGCTCGACTACGCCTACGAAGTGGAACATTTCGATTCCCATCTGGTGCGGATGCTCGAGATGCTCGATACCCGCGGCGAACTAGGCAACACCGTGGTCATCGTCACCTCCGACAACGGGATGCCCTTCCCCCG
>JARFRT010000568.1 GCA_029287105.1 Akkermansiaceae bacterium
GGCTATGACTTCCTCAAAGAGGGCGAGCTCGCCAAGGCCTAACAAAATAAACCTTCACTATCCTCAACCAGCCATGAGCTACGATACTACCGTCGACACCATCGACCAGGAAACCCAGGTCGCGAGCGATATCGACCGCGCCAAGGGCGATTTCCATTTTCCCGAGACGCATACCTATGATGCCGGTGTGGGGTTGTCCACCGATACGATCAATTACATCAGTGACGTCAAGGATGACCCCGACTGGGTGCGTGCGTTCCGTCTCAAGGCCTACGAGACGTTTCTCAGCAAGCCGATGCCTACCCACTGGGCGACCAAGGACCTGGAGAACATCCACTTTGATGAAATCCGCTACTACCTCGCCGACGGTCAGAAGCCGATGCGCAGCTGGGATGATGTCCCGGCCGAGGTGCTTGAGACCTTTGAACGTCTCGGCGTGCCCGAGCAGGAACGTGCCTTCCTCGCCGGCGTGGAGGCCCAGTACGACTCGGAGACCGCGTACTCGAGTGTCAAGGAGGAGCTCGAGAAAGAGGGGGTGATTTTTGTCAACTCGACCGAGGGACTCAAGGAGCATGCCGATATTTTCCGCCCATGGTTCGGCAAGGTGATCCCCACCGGCGACAACAAGTTTTCCGCCCTGAACAGCGCCGTGTTCTCCGGCGGCTCGTTCATCTACATCCCCAAGGGACTCAAGGTGAAACATCCGCTGCAGGCGTACTTCCGAATCAACTCGGAAAACTTCGGCCAGTTCGAACGCACCCTCATCATCGCCGACGAAGGGTCCGAGGTGATGTACATGGAGGGCTGCACCGCACCGAAATTCGAATCGACCACGCTGCACTCCGCCGTGGTCGAACTCGTCGCCATGAAGGGCGCGAAAATCCAGTATGTCACCGTGCAAAACTGGAGCTCGAACGTGTTCAACCTCGTCACCAAACGTGGCCTCGCCCACGAAGACGCCGAGGTGCGCTGGATCGACTGTAATATCGGCTCGCGCCTGACCATGAAGTACCCCGGCGTTGTCATGAAAGGGGAGCGCGCCCGCGGTGAGGTGATCTCCATCGCCCTGGCCAACAACGGCCAGCACCAGGACACCGGTGCCAAGATGATCCACGCAGCGAACAACACCACGTCGAACGGTGTCTCCAAATCGATCTCCGTCGGTGAAGGACGCGCCACCTACCGCGGCCAGGTGACCATCCCGAAACATTTGAAAGGGTGTAAAAATAACACCGAGTGCGACGCGCTGATGATTAATGCCAACAGCAAAACCGATACCTATCCCGCAATCACCGTGCGCGGTAACCAGCACGTCACCCAGCACGAGGCCAGCGTCAGCCAGGTGAGCGAGGAAATGCTCTTCTACATGCAGCAGCGCGGGATTTCCGAGGCCGCCGCCATGAGCCTGGCCGTCAACGGCTTTATCAACGACCTCGTCAGCGAGTTCCCCATGGAATACAGCGTCGAGCTGAAACGCCTGATCGAACTCGAAATGGAGGGGTCCGTCGGCTAACCCCACCCCCCGCTGCCCCGGCAGCGGCCATCGCCCCCCATTTCCCATTTCCCATTTCCTAATACCCAATACCCATTCTCCATGAGCACGACGATCGCGCCAACGACTATCCTCGAAACACCGCCACAAACCCCCGCCGGTTTTCCCACCTGGTTCTCCGACCTGCAACAGCAGGCGTGGACGCAATTTGTGAACACACCCATGCCCACCCGCAAGGATGAGAACTGGCGCTTCGGTAACTTGAAACAACTCGATTTCGAGGGCTACTGCGACGAAACATCCAGCCAGATCGAATACCACATCCCGGAACTCCCCGAGGGCGTGGTCTGCCTGCCGCTCGAACAAGCACTCCAGACGCACGGCGACCTGGTCAGGGAGCACTTCATGCAGCGTGAAACACGCCTCGGCTCCGCCAAGTTCGCCGCCCTGCACAAGGCCCGCGTCAAAACCGGACTGTTTGTCTACGTCCCCGATGGCATTCGCGTCGAACAACCCATCGAGGTCAGCCACGTGCTCGCGGGCGACGCGGCCGCCAGCTTCCCCCACACCTTGGTCATCACCGGTAAAAATGCCGAGGTCAGCGTGCTGGACCGGTTCTCCAGCGCCAACGACAGCGACGCCGGCCTGTGCGTCGCATTCAACGATCTGATCGTCGGTGACGGCTCGAAGCTCACCTACTGCGCCATCCAGGAACTGAACCCGGCCAGCCGGATGATCCAGGTCAATGCCACCACCGTCGGACGCGATGCCCACGCCGTCGCGTTCACCCTCAACACCGGGGCCCAGTGGGCGCGCAACGAATCAGTCAGCCGACTCGACGCCGAGGGTGCCCACTCCGATATGCTGTCGTGCTCCATCTCCGCCGATACCCAGCAGTATGACCAGCGCACCTACCAACACCACGCCGCACCCCACACCAACAGCGACCTGCTCTACAAGAATACGCTCTACGGCACCTCCAAAACCATCTTTTCCGGCCTGATCCTCGTCGACCAGGGTGCCCACTACACCGATGCCTACCAGACATGCCGTAACCTCATGATGGAGGATACCGCAGAGTCGAACTCGATGCCGGGCCTCGAAATCAATGCCGACCAGGTCAAGTGCTCCCACGGCAGCACCTCCGCCAGTATCAGCGACGAGGAAATCTTTTACCTGCGCGCCAGAGGCATCCCGCCACGCCAGGCACGCCAGCTGATCGCCAACGGATTTTCGGTCGAAGCCGTCGAGCGTATCCGCAATAAACGCCTCGAGGAGGTCGTGCTCGCCGCGGTCGACCGCAAATTCCTCGCCATCGGCTAAGGCCCCCGGCCGGGGCGGGCCGTCACCCCGCCGACCCCTTCGTTGTTCACAAGATACTAATTTGTTCATTTTTTATTGAACAAACTCCCGTTTCTGTGGTCTGTTCTCTGCAACCGGAAGTGGATATTCCCCCTTTGATTCACCGTGGTTCATACTTCTTTGCATCAACAGGCACGGTTTTGGTCGAAATCTGACCAATCGACCAAGGGCGGCAGCGTCTTTAGCCAGGGGCCAGAGTGCCAGTGGCCGTGGCTTCCAGCCGCGTAGCCAAGTCAGGAGTCAGGAGTCAGGAGTCAGGAGTCAGGAGTCAGGAGTCAGGAGTCAGGAGTCAGGAGTCAGGAGTCAGGAGTCGTAGCACGACCCGCCAGCCTGTCTCGCCATAGCCTCGGCCGAGGATGAAGCCTTGTGCGAAGGCTGGCTCCCGGTCGCTTTGAAACAACCGCCGCCGCCGCACTCCCAGCTTCCGACCTCAAAAATCGACAATCGTAAATCAGCAATCGCAGATCTCTTCTTACTCTGAATTCCGTTCCTCCCGCCGCCCCAGCGGCACTCCCCCCTATTTCCCAATCCCAACTTCCTAATCCCCATTTT
>JARFRT010000037.1 GCA_029287105.1 Akkermansiaceae bacterium
ACGAGATGAATGCACGAGTCTCGTGGGCTCGGAGATGTGTATAAGAGACAGATACCCATGACATCGTCCTCGACGTCCACCTCATGATCTCAAGACCCGATCACTACCTCGACCGCTTTGTCGAGGCAGGTTCGGATATGATCACCGTGCACGTCGAAGCCCCCCACGATGTAAGCGAAACCCTCACCCGCATCCGGCAGGCAGGCATCAAGGCCGGGCTCGCCCTCAATCCTGCCACCCCGCTCAGCGCCGTGGAACCCTACCTCGACCAAATCGACCTGCTCCTCGTCATGACCGTCGTGCCCGGCTTCGGCGGCCAGTCGTTTATGCAGGAAACCATGCCCAAAGTCGAACAAGCCGCATCGTGGCGCTCCGAACGCAAGCTCGCCTACCACATCCAAGTCGACGGCGGCATCGACACCCGGACCTCCCCCATGGCCACCGCAGCGGGTGCCAATGTCCTGGTCGCAGGTTCATCCACCTTCAAGGCGCCGGACATGACCGCCGCCATCACATCCCTCCGGCAGGCCTGAGTTCCTCCCGCCTCCAGCACACCCTACCCACGTGAAAACCAAACCACTCAGCCAGCAGCTCGCAGCAATCCTGCGCGACGACCAGTTCTCGACCACCGACGACGTGCGGGCCGAACACTCCGCCGACAAATGGCATGCCTCGGCCCTGCCGGATGTCGTCGTCTTCCCCGAATCCACCGGCGACGTCTCCAGCATCCTCAAACTCGCCTCCGACAGAGCCATTCCCGTCTATACCCGCGCCGCCGGCACCGGCCATACCGGCGGCTGTGTGCCCGTTCACAGCGGTATCCTACTCTCCATGGCCCGGATGAACCGTATCCTGGAAATCAACCCGTCCGACGGCGTCGCCGTCGCCCAACCCGGCGTCATCACCGGAGACCTGCAAAACGCCACCCGCGAACACGGCTGGTACTACCCGCCCGATCCCGCCTCACTCAAGGAATGCACCCTCGGCGGCAATGTCGCCACCAACGCCGGCGGCCCGCGCTGCCTGAAATACGGCGTCACTAAACAATACATCCTCGGACTCGAAACCGTGCTCGCCTCAGGCGAAATCCTGCGCACCGGAGGACGCTGCCACAAAAACTCGACCGGCTTCGACCTCACCTCCCTCATGATCGGCTCCGAAGGCATGCTGGGCATCATCACCGAGATCACCGTGCGCCTCATCCCCCACCCGACAACCCGCGCCATGCTCGGCGCATCCTTTCCCGACTTCACCGCCGCCGCCGCCGCCGTGCAAGCCATCCTCGACTCCGGCACGCTCCCGTCCGCACTCGAAATCACCGACGGGTTCACCATGGCCGCCGCACGCGACTACCTCGGCGCCGACAAATTACCGCCCGGCGACGCCTACCTCATGATCGAGATCGACGGCAACACCGAGAGCGTCGCACGGGAACTCGCCCGCCTCCACGCATTTCTCCTCAATAACAACGCCCTGCGCATCGACGAAGCCCCCGACGAGGATGCCTGCGAGCGGATCTGGCAGCTGCGCCGCGATTTCTCCTACTCGCTCAAGCACACCGGCCTGACCAAACTCAACGAGGACATCGTGGTGCCACGCTCGAAACTTGTCGACCTCGTCAACTTCGCCAGCCAGCTCCAGCAGGACACCGGTATCCCGGTCGCCTGCTTCGGCCATGCCGGCGATGGCAATATCCACACCAATCTCATGGTCGCCGACTACTCCGATCCCTCGATAAAAAAGAAGGCTGACGCCGCGCTCGACCGGCTGTTCACCTGGGTCATCGACAATGACGGCGTGATCAGCGGCGAACACGGGATCGGCCTGGCCAAAAAACCCTGGATCCGCCAAGCCCTCGGGGAAACATCCATGGACGTTCACCACAGCATCAAACAGGCGCTCGACCCGCAGGGGATCCTCAACCCCGGGAAGTTCCTCGATTAACCCAACCCATAGGACCCATCGGGCCTATATGACCTATTTCTTCCATGGAAAACGACCTCTTCTCCCACGCTGCCTCGCAGCCATCTAATTCTGAGGATCCCGCAAAACGGATCGCGGCCCTCAGCGCCGAGCTCGAGCACCACAACGAGCTCTACTACCAGGACGCCGAGCCCGAGATCTCGGACGCCGAGTACGATGCCCTGATGAACGAGCTCAAAAAACTCGAAGCCACCCACCCCGAGCTCGCCCGACCCGACTCCCCGACCCAACGCGTCGGCGGCGCCCCGCTCGAGGGCTTCACCCAGGTCCGGCACCTCGTACCCATGCTCTCCATCGAGGACATCCACGAACTCAAGGATGAGGAACTGGAGGAACTGCGTTTGACCAAGCCCGACGCCACCCGCGCCGACAATCTCATCGCCTGGTTTGATCGTTTCCACCGCGCCCTCGGACACTCGGATGTCGCACTCAGCGTCGAACCCAAGATCGATGGCGTCGCCGTCTCCCTCGTGTATCGCAATGGATTGTTAGACTACGCCGTCACCCGTGGTGACGGCAGCACCGGCGACGACATCACGCAGAACATCAAGACCATCAAATCCATCCCGCTGCGGCTCCCCGCCGGCGCCCCCGCCCTGTTCGAGGTCCGCGGTGAGGTGTTCATGCCCAATGCCGCCTTCGCCCAGCTCAACCAGCAACGCGATGAAGCCGGCGAACCCGCCTTCGTCAACCCGCGCAACGCCACCGCGGGCACACTCAAGCAGCTCGACCCGAAACTCGTGGCCGCGCGCCCGCTCGACTGCATTTTCCACTCATACGGCCGCGTCGACAACGCCCCTTACTCAAGCGTCAGCGAGTTCCAGCAAACCCTCAGCGACTACGGGCTGAAGTCCACCCATTGGTTCAAAATGCCCACGACCATGGACGAGCTGCTGGCGTGTATCAGCCAGCTCGACGAAGACCGCCACGGCTTCCCCTATGCCACCGATGGCGCCGTCATCAAGGTTAACGACCTCGCCCTGCACGCCCAGCTCGGCGCCACCTCGAAGCACCCGAAATGGGCCTGCGCTTACAAATTCCTCCCCGAACAAAAAGAGACCCGCATCAACGCCATCACCATCCAGGTCGGCCGCACCGGCGTGCTCACCCCGGTCGCCGAACTCGATCCCGTCTTCGTTTCCGGCTCAACCGTTTCCCGCGCCACCCTGCACAACCAGGATGAAATCGACCGCAAGGACATCCGTATCCACGACACCGTCATCATCGAAAAGGCCGGCGAAATCATCCCGGCCGTGGTCAAGGTGGTCACCGAAAAACGCCCCGCTGACACCCCCCGCTTCAACCTCTATGACCACGTCAACGGCCAGTGCCCGTCCTGCCACGGCCCGATCGAACAAGAGGAGGGGTTCGTCGCCTGGCGCTGCCTCAACTTCGCCTGCCCGGCCCAGGCCGTCACCCGCATCAAGCACTTCGCCTCGCGCAAGGCACTCGACATCGCCGGACTCGGCACCGCTGTCGCGGAAAAACTCGTCGATACCGAAATCATCACCACCACCCTCGACCTATTCGACCTGCAAGCCGACACCCTCGCCGACCTGCTCCTCGACCCCGCCCAACTCGAAGGGGGCGAAAGCAAGCCACGCCGCCTTGGCGAAAAACGGGCGGCAACCATCGTGGCATCACTCGACGATGCGCGCAGCGCCCCACTCTCCAAGTGGATCTACGCCATGGGCATCCCTCACATCGGTGAATCCGCCGCACGGGAAATCGCCCGCCTGCACAAAAACCTCACCGAGGTGTCCACCTCACCCATCCTGCGCGACCTCGCCAACCTGCCCGACTTCGAGGAGCTCAGCGTGTCCAAGCGGAAAAAAGAAAACCACCCCCGACTCGCCCGCTACCAGATCGAATCAGAACTCGGCCCCGTCGCCGCCCAACATATCGTTGCCTTTTTTGACAGTGAGGCCGGCCAGAATGTGTTAGAAAGATGGCGCAGCCTCGGCATCGACCCTCAATCCGACAACTACGACCCGGAAAAATCCGCATTCAAAAACACCGATTCAGCCATCACCGGCAAAACCTTCGTGATCACCGGCACCCTGTCCCAGCCACGCCCCGAATTTCAACAACTGATCGAGGCCAACGGAGGCAAGGTCTCCAGCTCAATCTCCGCCAAAACCGACTACCTGTTAGCCGGAGAAAAAGCAGGCTCGAAACGCAGCAAGGCTGAATCCCTCGGCGTCGCCATTCTCGACGAACAAGCATTCACTGCCATGCTCCCCTGAGCCAAGGGCAAGCACCCGGACCACACGCTTACCCAATCAGCGCCGCCCCCTCCCACCCGGCCGCCCGCGCCGTGCATCGATCTTCCCGTCGGCATCGCGATCCTCACCCCAGGGCATGTTGTCCTGGTACTTGACTCCCTCTCTTCTACCCTTCTCGACGTGCTCCGAGTAGACCTTGCGTTTTTCCGTGGCGGCAAAGTCCTTGTTGGCCTCAGCTAGCTCACTGAGAATGACACCGGCGCTACTCGTGAGTGGCAGCTCGGCCATGACTTGCCCGTCCTGCCCGAACTCGCCGGACCGGATGATGAAAATCCCGGTTTTGTTGTGATCGCCCCGGACCACCTTGCTCCACTGCGCATCCACCGTGTCGGCGAAATCGTAGTGGAAGCGGCCGAGGGCGCCCGGGTGGTTCGCCACCTGCCGCATCGACTTTTTCAGCCCGTCCCGATCCTTTTTGGCGGCCACGGTAAAGACCAGCAAGCGCTGGTCACCGGAGGCGACATTCAACGCCTGCTTGAAGGTGTGAAAATCCTGCACCACCGCAGCGGCAACACCCGCCTTGGCCGGGTAGCGCGCCGCGATTTTTTCCATCTCGCCAATCGCTTTTTGGTTATTCTCTTTTTCGTCAGGCCCTCCGACCACGGGCCTGCCACGGATACCAAATCCCATCTGCGGGCTGCGTCCCGTGCCGGACAGGCGCTTTTCCCCGTCGGGTGACAAGACACAGAATGCCGTGTTCTCGAACCGGCCGTTGAGGAACTCACGTATCCTGTCCTGATGCTCCTTACTCTCACACGACTCCAGACGCACACAGACAAACTTCCGTGATGCTTCGATAAATTCCTCCGTCGCGAACAAACTGTTCTGCGTTTTGGCATAGCCGGGTCAGAACACGCCTGAAATCCCGTCGCACTGCGCCGCGGCCGCCATAAAGAAGATCGGCCGCTGGCTTCGCTTCGCCTCGGCAAGTGCCGTGTCCCAGGTGGTGTACCACGCCACGCCGGGGGCGCCCGTGGCTTGCCGGCTCGCCCCGATATCCGTCGGTCTCGGCCCTTGGGCGTGACAGGAAAGCACGGCAATCGCGAAAAATACGGTGGTTAGTATGCGTTTCATCATACCCCAATAAACCATCCGTCACGGGATGAGTCTCGCATGAAAGGGTTAAGATTGTGTAAAATTCCCACCGGCAGTCCTGCCATTTTCCCGACAGGGGTACTTCTTCCCTGTTACTTCTTGAATCTTGGAACTCCTCTCGCATACTCCCCCCATGAGAGGCCCTACGTCAGCCATGTTTACCGCTTTGGCATTACTCGCCCTACTTCTTGTCAGCTGTGGTGGCGGTGACGGCCTTGTTGCGGAAAACCGGAGCACCCGCGGCTACAACCCGGGCGTCGGCCCCTTCGATAGCCGCGGCAACTACGTCGAACGCTGGGCCAACGACAAAAGCAAGGGGGTGGTGTGGCGCAAGAGCACCACAAGCGGCCCGAGCGTCACCCCAGCAGTCGCCCCACCCGTGGTCGCAGCCATCACCCCGGCCACGCCACAACCTGCCGCACGTCCTGCCGGCCCACGGCCAAACCCACCGGTCGGCGGCACCGCCACACCCTCACCACGTCCCAGGCCCGCCGTGGCGTCCCTGCCCAAATCCCGCCCCTCGGTTAAAGCCAAACCCAAGCGCAAGCCGCCCATTCGCCACACAATCAGCAAAGGCGACACCCTCTGGGGAATTTCCCGGAAATACAAAACCTCCGTCACCGCCATCCAGCGCGCCAACGGCCTCAAGGGCACCCATCTGAAAATTGGCCGCCGACTCTTGATACCGAGGTATTAGCCCCAGCTGAAAATCGCACAGGCGAGCACGGCGACACCGTAGGCCAAGCCACCCAGGGCAGCAGCGCGGTAATTTCTGTCGGTTCGGGTCACCCAGGTGATGGTGTCACGCATCAGGTAGGGCATGCCGACCCAGAACAAGCCCTTGAAAATCATCACATAGGCAAAAATGGGGACCAGCAGACGGGTAGCAGGCGGCTCAAGGTAGGCGGAGTAGAGCAAGGGTGCTGCGGCCATCAGCGCAAGCAGGCCAATCGCCCTTACGGCAAGAAATTCCTTCACGTGCATGATCATACCCACCGCCGCGATCGGCACGAGGATACGCATGATGTTTTTAGCCCGGTTAAACTCGCCCAGATCCATCTGCAGCTTGCTGAGAATCCCTAGGTTATCAGGTGCCACCAGCAGCCAGAACCAGAGCATACCGACCCCCATCAGCCACGGCGCCAGAGTCCGGTTACGCGGAAGTTTCCGGAAAAAATCCTTACTCTCGGCTGGTTTCAGCAGCATCCAGAGATGCAGGCCAATCAACCATGCGGCAAGGACGTAACCAGCCACGTTCAGGGGAATTTTCTCGTAGGGATGCATGCCGTGGGGATGGTATGGGGAAATGGACTGCTGAAAAGGCTTATTTAAGCATGGCAGTGCCATAGAGCGAAAATCCGGTCGTATCCTCGATCAAAACATCAAAAATCTCGCCGGTCATACGTTCTTCGTCGCCGTCGAAGATCACGATCTTATTCTGGCTGGTGCGACCCATCAGGCGTTGTTTATTGGTTTTGGACGGCCCGGTGCAGAGGACCTGCTGGCGCGTCCCCACAAGCTTTTCATTATTGGCGACCGCGAGTTCGTCAACCAGCTTGAGCAAGACCTGGTTCCGCTCCTCCTTGACCCGCTCCGAGATCTGCCCGTCCATCTCGGCCGCCGGCGTGTTGCGCCGTTTGGAATAGCGGAACACAAAGGCATTATCAAAATTAAGCTGCCTCACCGTGTCCACCGTCGCCTGAAAATCCTCTTCGGTTTCGCCGGGAAACCCGACGATGATGTCCGTGGTAATCGCCAGATCGGGGCGCGCCGCTTTCATGTTTTCACAAATCTCGACAAACTTGGCATGCCTGTATGGTCGGCGCATCTGGCGCAGGATCGCATCACTGCCGCTCTGCATCGGAAAATGAATGTGGCTACACAACTTCGGCAGGTAGGTGAAGGCATTGACCAGGTCGGCACGGTAACCGATCGGGTGCGGCGAGATAAAGCGTATCCGCTCCAAGCCATCCACCTCATGCACCGCTTCAAGCAGTTGCACAAAGGGCGACTTGCCGTCAACCTTGGGAAATTCAGTCCGACCATAGAGATTTACAATCTGGCCTAACAAAGTGACCTCCTTCACCCCCTTGGCAACGAGGCCGACGACTTCCTTGACGATATCAGCAATCGGCCGGCCCCGCTCGGCACCGCGGGTGTCGGGCACAATGCAGAACGAGCAGCGCATGTTGCACCCCTGCATGATGGAAACAAATGCGGATGTTTGGTTGTCCTGGGCAACGTGATCGCGAATGGTGTTCTGGCTGTCTTTTTCCTCCTCGGTATCACAGACAATCTCACCCGTAAGCGTCAGGGACAGCGCGGGGTCATCCATCCTTTTCTCCAGACGCCGGCTCAGGATACCATCGACATATTCAAAGACCTTATGGTATTTCTGGGTACCCACGACCACATCGAGGTGGGGGATGTTTTTAAACAGTTCCTTGCCACGGCTCTGCGCCATACAACCCATGTAACCATAGACGATGTGGGGGTTCTGCTCACGGTACTTCCCCATGATCCCCATCTTCCCCAGCGCCTTTTGCTCAGCCTGATCGCGCACACTACAGGTATTGACCAGGATCGCGTCAGCGTCCCTTTCGTTGGGCGTCACCGTATAGCCGCCCTCAACAAACATCCGGGCAACCTGCTCGGAATCACGTTCGTTCATCTGTCATCCATATGTCTTGATAAATACCTTGGGCATGGTTCTAAAGCATTCAGATTAAATCAGTCAGCATTCAGGCGCGCGGAGATATAGCCGCATTTCCCCGAATTGCAATCCCTCAATCATTCCGCCCCGCGGCAGGGCCGCGCCAACTACAAGCCCCTCGGATGGCGGACGTAGTATCCCTTGGCTCCCCGGCGCTGCGGTTTCCACCTCGGCCCGGTCGAGTTCCAGGTGCCTCCGGTATCAAAGCGCAAGCCGGCGATCACCAGAAAAACATGGCCCTTGCGCACATAGACCGTCACCCAGTCGCCGTAGCCTTTTTTGCCGTAATCAAAGAAATTCTGCGACACCAGCGGCCTGTCCAACTCGCCACCGGCATGCAGGACGTAGGACGTCGCCCCCGAACAATCGTAGCCCGTATCGTTAAAACTTCGGTGGCCGCCGCCGTAGACGTAGGGTTTATCCGTCAGTGAGTTCGCCGCCGCGATCATGCGTTTCACCCGGCGCGGCGCGCGCGGGGGCGCCGTCGCCTTGCCGCCGGGGCCGATGTACGCGCTCTTCCCGTAGTCAAAGCGATGCACCACGTAGCGCTCCTTCGCCTTGAGCTGGGACGAACAGGAATTCAGGCAAAACATGGCCAGGGTGCAGCCCAGCAGGGTAAGGGTGAGGCCGAGTGACTTCATGCGGTTATTTAACCATACTTAACCAATTCGATCAAACGGGAAAAATCTGATCGTTTCCGACTGTCGTCACCGTATAGTTGCGTCATGTCGACCTGTTATGGAATTCTCCTTCTCCTCGCATTGGCCACGCCCCTCGTGGCCAGGCCCGCGGCCGACCGCCCCAACGTCGTCTTGATCTACCTCGATGACAGTGGCTTTGGTGACTATTCCCACAACGGGAATCCCGTGATCGAAACCCCCCACATCGCCGGGCTCGCACAGCAGGGAGTGAACTTCACCCAATTTTATGTCACCTCCCCGGCGTGCAGCGCATCACGTTTCTCCTTGATGACCGGCCGCTATCCGGCCCACTCGGGGTTCGGAACCTGGGTGATCGGGCCAAGCGCCAAAGCCCACCTGCGCACACAAGAAACGACTCTCGCCGAAGGCCTGAAGCAACGCGGCTACGCCACCGGCATGTTCGGCAAGTGGCACCTCGGCAACCCCAACCCGGGCAACCACATGTCTGCCAGCGCATTACCCCTGGCCCATGGATTCGATTCCTGGCTCGGCACCAACGTCTCCCACGACTACGCCAATGCCAAACTGCTGAAGTCCGAGCCCGGCGGCAACCATCCCGTCGCCGGCTATGCCGAGATTGCCCGCAACCTGCCGTCCGACGTGGCCGCATCCACCTCGCTCACCGGACGCTATACCCGTGCCGCCGTCGATTTCATCCAAAAAAACAAGGACCGACCCTTCTTCGCCTACGTGGCCCACAACCAACCCCACCTCGGCCTGTTCGTGAGCGACGCCTTCAAAGGCAAATCCCGCCGCGGGCTGTTAGGCGATGTCATGGCAGAGGTTGACGACTCCGTAGGGCAAATCCTCAAGGCCCTCAAAGAGTCCGGTATCGAGAACAACACCCTGGTAATTTTTTCCTCCGACAACGGTCCATGGGTCAGATTCCGCACGGCCAAGAGCAGTAAATACGGCGAGGCCCGCATGCACGTCGGTTACGCCCTGCCCTTCCGCGATGGCAAAGGTTCATGCTGGGAAGGTGGCCACCGAACCCCCGGGATCTTCTATTGGCCCGGCACCATCCGTCCGAGGCGCGAACTCACCCCGGTGAGCACACTCGATGTGCTGCCGACCGTATTCGCCATCACCGGGGCGAAGTCGCCCGACCCCACTTTGCTGGACGGCCGGGACATCCGCTCGCTCCTGATCCCCGGCTCGCCGGCCCCCAAGCTCCAGGAATTCGAGTTCTACTACAGTCACTCCGGGAACAACATGATCGCGGTGCGCAAAGGCCCGTGGAAACTCATGGTCGCGATCCCATCCCAAACAGGAAACAAGCACGGGTTCCAGGCCAGCGAAGATAAACCACTGCTCTTCAACGTGGAACAGGACATCGGCGAAAGGATTGATCGCGCAGCAGAAAACCCTGAGCGGGTTCGGACCCTGTTGCATCTGCTCCACAAAAAACGTGAGGAGGTGAGGTGATCCCTACGACTGCCCTACTGCCCCCACACCCCCGCCTTCTCCCTCTTGGCCTTGCTTTCCAGCGCGTGCAGTTTGCCGATGAAGCGTTTCGAGGTCATACGGTGCGGAAGGTCGTTGCGGATTTTCCGCCAGAACGGATCATCCCATGCCGCACCCATGCCATAGGCACGGGCGAGCCCGGCTTCAACGAGCGCCTCATCAAGCCGCTTCCCCTCGGCATTCACCACGATCGCGTAGTAGCGATTTTTTTTGCTGGCCCCGCCCGCCTTGATCTTCCGGGTGAAAACGGTGAACGGCTTACGGAGAAACTTCCGGGTGAAGGCACTCGCCTTCCTCCCCCACTTGAGCAATTCCTTCTCCGCGAGATCAAAATCCTTGCCCTGCGCGACGAGCCGCGATTTCACCCGCCGGTCGGTTTCCGGACAATCAACACCATAGAGCCGGAACACGTAAATGTATCCCGACGATACCTTCACGGAAAAACTATCGCCATCGTAATACTTCTCGTCCGCCAGCTCGCAACGCTCATAGACAAGCCATGGTTTGCCGGAGGCGTAAACATCACCCGTGACGGTGACAAACAGAAGAACGGCGCAGGCCAATATTCGGGTCATGGCGAAAGCCTAACCAATAGCCCCCCGTTGTCCAAGACCCATTCCGCTGCCGGGAAAATTAACGCAGCGCATCAAACTCACTCTGACAGCTGGCGGTTACTCGCCAGCCTCCGCTTTTTTCACTGTCTCAGGTGACTCGGATACCACCGGATCGGAAGCTTCATCCGTCAGTCCGCTCACACCCGCAGTCCGACCCACTGTCTTGAGCACACTCACCGGAATTTTTAAAATACTCTCGATTAATGCACAGGAAGAAAGGAGGCTGAGAAAAAGGGCGGCTGATATAAGGCGGATGGCTTTCATAGGAAAAAATAGGTGGTGAGGCGGATAGCGGAGGCTAAAAGTAAGGGATGAAAAGCATACGTCAATGCGCAAGTCGGCCCAGCCGACACAGGGCGACATCATCATCGATCACGCTTTCCTAAACCGCTCGATGGCGAGCCGTATCCCCTTCGCCTTGTCCAGCGTCTCCTGGTACTCGGCAGAAGGATCTGAGTCTGCCACAATCCCGGCACCCACATGATACTGCAGCACCCCCTTCTCCCTCGTCAGGGTGCGGATCGGGATGTTGAACTGGCTCTCGCCATTGAAGCCTATGTAACCGACCGCCCCCGTGTAAAGACCACGCGGCACCGACTCCAGCTCGCTGATGATCTCCATGGCCCGCTTTTTCGGTGCGCCCGTGATACTGCCACCAGGAAAACACGCCCTGAGAGCATCAAGATGGTCAACCCCGTCCCGCAGTGTCCCTGTCACCGTTGACACCAGATGATACACATGCTCAAGCTTTTCCAGCGCGAGCATGTCCGCCACGCGCACACTGCCGAACTCGCATACCTGGCCAAGATCATTGCGCTCAAGGTCCGTGATCATGATCAGCTCCGCATTCTCTTTTTCCGATCCTAACAAATCCCTCGCAGAGGCCTCGTCCTCGCCTTCGTCCTCGTAACGAGGCCGTGTCCCCTTGATCGGACGCGTCTCGATTCCCCGACCGCTCATGCGCAAGAATGTCTCCGGTGACGATGAGAGAATTTCGCGACCTGCCAACTCCATCCAGACCGCCAGCGGCGCCGGCGCCACCTCACGCAGGTGACGATAAAGCGGAAACAACGTCCCGCCCTCAAGCTCGGTGGAAAATTGTTGGGTCAGATTCACCTGGTAAATATCACCCGCCGCGATGTATTCATGGATGCGCCGGACCCGGGATTCATAATCGTCCTGCGTCATGGACGCCGTAAAAACCCCCATTTCCGGTAGTTCGTCCCCGCCCCCCCCCGTCCTGATTTCCTCCGCCAGGCTTCCACACTGCCACCATTGTTGGCGATCGTGCTGGTAAATCAGCATCTCGGGGTAAATGCCAAAACAATACTGCCCTTCATAGTCCACCCAGCCGCAGGCACCCCCCATCGGAAACCCCAGAGAAGGTGAATGCACCTGCCATCGATTGATTTCCTCGCGCAAAGCCGAAACATCCGCCACACCCCCGCGGATCACCTTCGCCGGCCGCGCCGCAATGATTGACACCGGAGCATGACTGCGCGACGGAAGATTCCCCGATGTGTCAAAAAAAACCACCCCCGGCAAATGCCTCAACCCCTCAACCACGTCCATGGGCGTCATCGATAACTCCATCGGCTGGGCCGCAGGCACCGAATAAGGTGCCGAAAGCTGGTCTGCGTTGTTGCCGGGCATCTCCACACCCGAATCAAAGGGGAAACACGCTCCAGCGCAAGCCTACATCACCCCCAACCCCCTACAAATCGCCCCGGACAGGCCCCATCCCCCGTTTTTCCCGCATTGACATCCCAATACGGAATTTCCTAGGGTGCAGCACACCTATGAACACCACCGCCTCCACTCAGGACACTGAGTTTGAGCCACTTGGCTCGCATTCCCCGCCAGGGCAAGCACCGCCAGCAACCCAGCCAGGAAACATCCGCCCGACCTTCACCATCGCCTGCTGGCTGATGGCCCTGCTGGCGTTTGCCCAGCTGGTTACGGTCGGCACGGCACTCACCGCCCGCAATGGCCCAGCACCCCAAGCGACCTTCACCCCCCCGCCCGCAGTTACCACCCCCCAGGAACCCATCCAGCCACGCACCCTGGCCGAAATCCTCGCCAGCGTGAGCGATCACCCCGCGCAGCGTAACACCCGTGATCACACCCCGGTCGACATCCCCGCATATGTTGCCCCCGCCCATGCCCTCGTAGCCGCCCCCGCTCCGCACTTCCCCGCCATCGCCGAGCCACGCGTGGAGCGTCTCGTCGAGGAATCCCGCAGCCTGCACATGGATGGCGATATGATGCGTGCCATGCTTAAACTCGACGAGGCCGAACGCATCGACCCCTCCGAACCTGCGGTCACTTACCAAAAAGCCATGCTGTTTGAGGACATGGGTATTTATGTCAAGGCCGCCGATCATTATCAGAAAATCCAGCAAATGGGCAAAAAGGCCGGCCCCTATTTCAACCTCGCAGCCACCAAACTCACCAAGGGGATGGATACCGCGGCAGCCCGCCGCAGCGTCATCTCCATTGGCCCCATGCAAACCCGCAAATCGGACGGACCCGAGGGGGTCAAACATGCCGAGGTCACCATCGCCATCCTCGCGCGCCCCGACCAGCCGATCAATCCGGAAGACGTACATGTTCAAATCCATTTTTATGATAAGGTCAACGGCGGCGAGATCAAAAAAGCGACCGCCAGCGCCGCCATCACCCCCTCCTGGGCGGACACCAAACTCGATTGGAAAGATGCCGGCAACGAGGAATTCCTCCACGTCTCCTACACCATTCCGGCCGCCGACCTCGCCGAGGAACACCTGCTCGGCAGGCGCGAATTCTACGGCTATGTGGTCGAACTCCTCTACAAGGGCGATGTCATCGACCAACAGGCACACCCGCGCCGACTCCACAATGTGCACGGCAGTAAAATGGCACCCATCCCCCAGGAGGGCGGTCCACTGCCATGGCTGCCAGATGAACATGACACCCTGCTGCCCAACAAGGATCACGGCTACGGCAGCAACCCGTCCACTCCGCCCTTACCCACACGCTAGTGCGAATCGCTACCAAGAATCATGCCAGCGGAAACGGATCATAACTTCGTCAAAGGAACACAAATCGGTGACTACCTGATCGGTGATTTCATCACCAGGGAAACCAACACCCTGACTTACTCAGCCACACAGGTATCCGTCCAGCGCGAGGTTGTCCTCTGCAGCCTCGCCAACGACCTCAAGACAGATACCGAAGCCAGGAGGGAGTTCATCTCCGACGTCCAAATCAAGGCTTCCGTCGACCACCCGCTGATCAGTTCCGTGTTGGAGGGCGTCAAAAACGATACCCAGTGCTTCTTTGCCATGGAAAAGCTTCACGGAGCAACCCTCGAGGCCATCCACGCCAAGGGATCAAGTATCGCCCCCATCGATACCGCCCGCATCATCCGTAACATCGCCGGTGCCAACCAATACCTCGAAAGCCGGAAGATAGCCACCCTTCCCCTCTCACCTCAGCATGTGGTGATTGATGCCAAATTCCACTGCCGCCTGTGCAATCGGGCCGTCAAGGGAGAGGTCAACCCGGACACCGCCACCCGCGACAAACAACTCATTGGCCAAGTTCTCCACGATCTGCTTGAACCCGGCCAGCCCGGCTCCACGCGTACCGGCTCCCTGCTCGATTTCATGGCGGATCCCGACCGGGACGTACCCCTGAGCTGGACGCAAATCCACGATCTTGCCGACGAGGTGGAACGGCAACTTGCCCAGCAACGGCAACTTGCCAAACCCAAGGATTACAACCCCATCCAAAGCCCCACCATGCGGATGGCACCGGCCGTCTCAAGCTCATCCATCGGCAAACTCATCGCCGCCATCACCGTCATAGCCATTCTCGCCGGCCTGATCTACTACTTCTCCTCACGCAAACCCATCGCCAGGGAACGCGAAATACCCGACATGGTCCGCGTCCCGGCAGGTCACTACCCAGGCCCCGACGGTGCCCCGGTTCACCTGCGTGAGTTCTGGATCGACGCCCATGAGGTAACCATCGGGGAATACGCCAAATTCCTCCAGGCCCTCAACATCCTCAACGAAGACCAAAAAACCGTCTACCAACACGAGGACCAACCCGACAACAAAACCTCCCACCTGCCCGACGGCTGGGACAATCTCTACGATGCGGCGAAACACGGAACATTATGGAATGGTCTCGAGGTCGATCTGAACTACCCCGTGGTAGGAGTCGACTGGTGGGATGCCTATGCTTATGCCGAGTGGAAAGGCCGCAGGCTTCCCTCCCGCGAAGAATGGTACGCCGCTTGCTCGGCAGGGGGTGACCCGGGCAAACTCGTCGGCTCCGGCTGGGCACCCGTCGATCAGTCCAAACCAACCATCCATGGCATCTACGGCTTGGCAGGAAATGTCAGCGAATGGATGCGTAAACGCACTCTCAACCCCGCTGACCCCTCCATGCCCGCCCGCTACATCATCAGTGGTGCCTCTTACCTGCGGCCCAAACACGGCGCCCGCGCCCGCGAATGGGTGGCAAGCCGCAACCTGCGCCGAGCCGACCTCGGCTTCCGGACCTTCAGCACCTCGCCACAGGAAGATTGACGCCCTCCCGATAAAACCCTACAAAGAAAATCACCTATGAAGCAACTCTCTCCAGCCCGCACATCCACCCGCCCGCGGCTCCGATACGGCAGCCTGCTGGCCCTACTTGTCCTCACCCTCACCATGACCCAGGCCCACGCCCAGGTCACCGTGCGCCTGCAGATGAGTAAGGCCAACTACATCCTCAACGAGCCCGTCACCGCCACCGTCCACATCACCAACCACGCCGGCCGCCAGCTCGTCCTCAAAGGCGAGCACAGCCGCGCATGGCTTAACTTCCACCTCACCTCCGGGGGCCGCGTCATCCCCAACGCCCGCCGGATGGACTACAAACCCGTCGTCATCCCCGCAGGACAAACCGTCGCCCGGACCATTTCCATCAATACCACCTACGCCCTGGGCAACATGGGTAACTACGTTTG
>JARFRT010000064.1 GCA_029287105.1 Akkermansiaceae bacterium
CGCCGCCCGGTCAAGGCGCGGATCCTCGAGTTTGTCCAAACCGGTTTTGTCCTCCTCATTTTCGGACTCTTCCTTTACATCACCTCGAAAGACATCGGCTCGTTCTTCGGCGGCGGCAAAGCAAAGCAAGAGATGAAGTTCGCACCCACGAAGTAGCGCAGGCACGCTAAGCTTGCCCGGAGCCCACTTGCCTGACCGCCTCGTAGAGCACAATGCCCACGGAGGTCGCCAGGTTGAGGCTCCGCGGCGACCCCTCCCTCATCGGGATCGTCAGGCAGCTTTCCGGATGCGCACCCAACAGGCTCTCCGGCAAACCCTTGGTCTCACAGCCAAAGACCAGGTAATCACCGTCACGAAACACCGCATCCCAATGCGGTCGCCGGGTCTTGGTGGTTAACAAATGGACATTCGCACCCTCCGGCACCGACGCGGCCAACTCATCCCAGCTCTCCCACAGCTGCAGGTCGACATCCTTCCAGTAATCCAAGCCGACCCGCTTGACCTGTCGGTCATCCAGGGAAAACCCGAGGGGTTTTACCAGATGGAGCCTCGCGCCCGTTGCCAGGCACAGTCTCCCGGCAGCCCCGGTATTGTGCGGAATTTCAGGTGCCATCAGAACCACGTGCAACATAACGGCAGTAGGCATCATCGTGGCCCGACAAGCAAGCTCTAGTAAGCAGGGTGGCCAAGCTCGGGATATTTCTCCGCCCCGAAAGTGCCACATCGTTCGGGCCCGCCGCGGAAAGCCTGATCGCCGTGCCCCAGTAAATACATTTCCATGGCTGACAAGCGCTCCGGTATTTGCTACACGCAGGTTGAGTCCAGTCACCAACCCATGAAACGCATTATCCTTGCTTCCCTCGCCGGCGCCGTCATCGCCTTCCTCTGGGGCTTTCTTTCCTGGGAATTCCTCCCCTGGCACCAGATGAACACGTTCAAAAACGACGCGGCCGTCGCCCAAACCATCAGCGAGAATGCGCCCGAGCACGGACTCTACCTTCTCCCCCGCCGCCAAGAATCCGGACCCGATGCCAAGGCGATCACCGAAGGCCCCTTCGTCTATGCCATCGTCCGCCCCGGCGAACTCACCGCCCCGTGGAAGCTTGGCCGCCATCTGGTCATCTCATTCTGTATCCAGCTCATCGGCGCCTTGATCATCGCACTCGCCATCCACCGCATCCGCGCCACCCGCTACATCTCGCGCGCCAGCGTCGGGCCGGCCATGGGCCTGTTCGCCGGCGTCGTCATGACCCTGCCGTACTGGAACTGGTTTGAACTCCCCGATTCCCACAGCCTCAGCCAGGTCCTCGACCCGTTCATCGCCTGGACTCTGGCCGGACTCGTCATCGCCACCATCATCAAACCTCCAAGGGCACGCCGTATTTTTTCCTAGTCGGTCCACACCGATCATAAAGAGGAGCCTGCCAGCCTCGGGACTTGCACCCGCGCCACTTAGCCGCCACACTGCGCCAGCCAAAAACATCAGGCCCCATCCCGGCATGCAACTCACCAACGATATTCCGCGACATATCGCCATCATCATGGATGGCAACGGACGCTGGGCAAACGCCCGGGGCCTGCCGCGCATGGAAGGCCACCGCGCAGGCGCGGAGTCCGTCCGGGAAGCCGTCGAAACCTGCCGCCAACTCGATGTCGATTACCTCACCCTCTTCGCATTTTCATCTGAAAACTGGAAACGTCCGAAAAAAGAAATCGATGCCCTGATGAAGTTGTTAGAGCGCTTCCTACGCGAAAAGCTCCCGGAGATGCTACAGCAAAATGTCCGCTTCCAGACGATTGGTCGACTCAACATGCTGCCCGCCAATTGTCGCCGCCAACTCGACAAAGCGGTTGCCAGCACCCGCGACAATGACGGCCTCACCCTGATCCTTGCCCTCTCCTATGGCTCGCGTGAGGAAATCACCGACGCCGCCCGCGCGCTTGCCATCAAGGCGGCCGCCGGTGAAATTGACCCGGCAGACATTGACAACGACCTCTTTTCCAAGCACCTCTACACCGCCAACATCCCCGATCCCGACCTCCTGGTCCGCACCTCCGGCGAACTCCGGATCTCCAACTTTCTGCTCTGGCAAATCTCCTATTCGGAAATTGTCATCAGCCCGAAATACTGGCCCGATTTTCGCAACGCGGACCTCCGCGCCGCCGTCGATGAATACGCCCGACGCCATCGCCGTTTCGGAACTGTCTAGGAACCGGCCGGTTTCCTCCACCCTTTGTTTTCCCCGTGACTAACACTACCACCGAACAAACCATCCTTCTGGTCGACCCTGATCTCGACTACCTGGAATGGGCCACCAAGCACCTCTCCGCAAAAGGCCTGCGCATCCTCCGCTGTGATCATGCGGAAAAAGCCGTCAAAGTCTGTGACACCACGGAAGTGCATCTCATCATCGCGGATATCATGATCCAGCCGTTTGACGGGTTTGCCCTGCTCTCCCGCATCCGCGCCGCCCACCCGGGCACGCTCATGATCCTTACCGCCGGCTTTCCCACCACCGCCCAGGTCATCGAGGCGACCCAACAAGGGGCGCAGGACATCCTCAAAAAAGAGTCCCTCACCTTCGAGCTCAGGCCGGTCGTCGAAAGCGCGCTCCGGACCCTCGAACAACGCCGCACCGCCAGCGAGTCGGACAGCCAGATCCCGCAGCACGACAGCCGGGTCAAGATCATCGGAAACTCGCGCGCGCTCCAGGACGTTTTCAAAATCGTCGGTCGCGTCGCACGCACTGATGCACCGGTGCTCGTCTCCGGGGAAAGCGGCACCGGCAAGGAGCTCGTCGCCCACGCCATCCACGAGTACTCACCGCGCGCAAAGAGCACCCTCATCGCCATCAACTGCGGCGCCATCCCGGAGAACCTGCTCGAAAGTGAACTCTTCGGCCACGAAAAAGGGGCCTTCACCGGTGCGATCACCCGCCGCGCAGGCCTGTTCGAACAATGCGACGGAGGCACCCTGTTTCTCGATGAAATCGGCGACATGCCCGCCTCCGTACAAGTCAAATTGCTGCGCGTCCTCCAGGACGGCAGCTTCACCCGTGTCGGTGGCCATGACATGCAAAAATCCGATGTCCGCATCGTTGGCGCGACCAATAAGAACCTCGCCGAGGAGGTTTCCAAAGGCCAGTTCCGCGAGGATCTCTTCTACCGGCTCAACGTCGTCGAGATCCACCTGCCCCCGCTCCGCGCACGTAAGGAAGACATCCCGCTACTTGCCAACCACTTCCTCCACCTCACCGTCAAACGCAATGGCATGTCGCCACTCCGCCTCAGCGCGGAGGCATTGGATCACCTCAAAAACCACCGCTGGCCGGGTAACGTCCGCGAACTGGAAAATACCATCGCCCGCGCCTGCGCGCTGGCGACCAGTGACGTCCTGCTGCCCTCCGATATCGAGTTCACCCGTACCTTCCAAAGTGAGGATGCCGCCAGCGATGCCACCACCCAGGCACTCCAGCACCTGCTGAGCGTCGCACCCAAAAATCAAGACCCCGGCGAATGGATCACCCAACAAATCCAGGCACTCACGGAAGCGCCTGCCAAATAATCATGCCCCCGAAAAAAGCTTGTCCAGCTGCGTGCAAACACCCCACATCCAACCGAATCCCCATGCCCAAATTCCTGCTCAGTGCCGTGATGGCTTTCCTCTTCACTGGCAACAGCCAAGCCGCAAACTACCTGAAACTGGACAGCTACCGCCCCGCCAATGGATGGGAAATCGTTGGCTCGGCCGTGGTCGATCAACAACACCCGGAGGCCCTGAGCCTCGGCGAGGGTCAATCCACGCTCTTGAGCAACGGCGCGGAGAAAAATAAAAACACCCCCTACCTCATCACCCGAAAAGAATTTGCCGATCAGGAAATCAATGTCGAGTTCATGATCCCCAAAGGGTCGAACTCCGGGTTCTACCTCATGGGCCGGTACGAAATCCAGGTACTTGATAGCCACGGCGCGACCAGGCTCTTCGCCGGACACATGGGCGGACTCTATGCCCGCTGGGACCCCGCGCGCAAAAAGGAAAAGAAATCCAGCAGCTACGATGGCAAGCCGCCACTGGTCAACGCCGCCAAACCCTTTGGTCAATGGCAGCGTCTCACCATCAAATTCCGCGCCCCGCGCTTCGATCAACACGGCAAAAAAACGGCCAATGCCCACTTTCTTGAAGTCATCCTCAACGGACAGACGGTCCAGAAGAACATCGATGCCACCGGCCCGACCCGCTCCCACCCACTGCAAGGTGAATGCCCGAAAGGCCCGTTGGCCATCCAGGGCGATCACGGCCCGATCGTCATCAGGAAACTCGAGATCATCGAGCGCGACTTCACGGCGCGCTAGGCCTCATCCCCTCATCGTTGAGTCCACGCAACCCCGCCATGGGAAGGTTGTATTCCCGTCCACGATCCGTGACATAAAAACCACGCGCTGAAAGAATGTCCGTCTGGCCGGGTATATTTCGGCTTATGACGAGATCACCCGCACTCCTCGCCCTCGTGGCCGCCGCACTTGCCGCCGTGACACCCGTCACCGCGCAGGAAAAATTCAATGCCGTGGCGCGCGGCAAGGAGGTCTTCGCCGCGATGGGCTGCATTGAGTGCCACGTCACCGAGAAAAACGACAGCTCGATGAAGACCGGCCCGAACCTCTATGGCCTGTTCCTCACCCAGCCACGCCAGCGCGAAGTCGGCCCCGTAGGGAGTCGCCAAGTGGTCAAGGCCGACAGATCCTATTTCCAAAAATCCGTGCGCCAGTCGTGGGACGATCTCGCCGTGGCAGAATCCGGCCCGACGAAGGGTGCCACCTACCTGAAAATCATGCCCCAATACAGCGAGGAAATGCTGCCGGCACAAAACCTCGAGTCACTCTGGCACTACCTCCGCACCCTCGCCGACCCCGGACAGGCGGGCCCCGCCAAGGTCATGCTGACCCAGAAAAAGAAGGCTGCCATTACCAACGCATTGGATATTCCCGGCGAAATCATCGTCACCACACGCCCACGCGTGTTCCGTGCCCTCTTGCAAGGCACCAGTGGTCGCGCCCTCCACGTCGGCCAGCCCAACGGCATGAACTACTCCTTCGACACCCGCATGCTTTCCATCCGTAGAATCTGGAGCGGCGGCTTCCTCAACCTGCAAAAGGAACGGCAGGGGCGCGGCGGCCAGCCGTCAAGCCCGGGACAGCACGCCAGCATCCTGCTCGAAAACGAACCCGTGCTCGCCCCACTCACCCATGATGGCAACATCGTCGATTTCGAATTCAAGGAACCTGACGCACTCGACATCACCGCCATCGAAAAACACCTTTGGGACGACACCGACTTCAGCACCCGGCTTGCCAAGCTCGACGCCGAATTCCTCGGGCACCAACTTGCGCCCGGCACCGGCCAGCCCAGCTTCCGGTTCCGGGTCGGTAAAAATACCTTTTCCCAATCGATCACGCTTAGCGACGACGGCTTCGTCGAGATCACACTGACGGGAAAAATCGTCCAAAGCCAAAAGTTCAAACTGCGCGGCAACGGCCTGAGCCATGCCGAGGTGAGTGGCGGCAAGCTCGCTCACGGCGAGTGGACGCTACCGGCGTCCACGACCTCGCAAACCCACCGCCTCATAGCGAAGCTCACCGCCGGGTTCATCGCCCGCGCACCCGCCGACCCCCGGACCGGCCCGAAGGAAGACTGGTCACCCCAAGCCCTCGTCACCACGCTCGCAGAAGTTGAGAAGCCGGACCCCAAAAAGCGCAGAAAACGCGGCAAACCGCTCGCCGTTCAAGCCGGTTACTCGGTCAAAACCTGGCAGCCCCCGGTCGATCTCTTCGGTCGCAACCAACTCTTTGCCGCCACCGGAATCGCCGTGGCCAAAGACGGCACCGTCGTTTTCGCAACCCGAGCCTCCGGCATCTGGCGGCTCCGCGACGGCCATTGGTCGCTGTTTGCCGAAGGCACCTTCGAGGCCCTCGGTGTCTGCATCGAGGACGATCATGGCGACCAAATCGTGATCACCCAGAAACCGGAACTCACCCGCATCAGCGATACCGATGGCGACGGCCGGGCCGACACCTTCGAAACCGTCTGTGACGATTTCGGATTCCACGGCAACTACCACGAGTACACCCACGGCCCTGTCCGCGATCAGGACGGCAATTACTACTTCAACCTGAACCTGACCCACCAGGATAAGAACCCGCGCGCGTCATGGCGCGCCGGCGGGAAATTCATGGGAACCATGGGCGGCTACCGCGGCTGGTCGTGCCGGGTCACCCCGGACGGAAAATTCGAACCGATTGCCAGCGGCCTGCGCAGCCCGGCGGGCATGGGCGTCGCACCAGACGGACGGGTCTGGTACGCGGAAAACCAGGGTGAATACGTCGGCTCGTCGAAATGGGTGCCGCTCGAACAGGGGGAATTCTACGGTCACCCGTCAGGCTTGGTCGACCTGCCCGGCATCAAGCCCGACAGCAAAATCGATCACAAAAAATGGGCGGCGCAGCTGCGCAAGGGAGCCGTCTGGCTACCCCACAATCTGATCGCCAACTCGCCCGGCAACCCGGCCTGGGACACGACCGGCGGCAAGTTCGGCGGCTACCAAGGCCAGGTATTCCTCGGCGACCAAACCCTCTCGCAGCTGTTCCGCGTCGTCACCGAGCGGGTCAACGGCGTCGACCAGGGTTGTGCCATCCCCTTCGCCCAAGGGCTCCAGTCCGGGATCATGCGCCCGTGTTTCCTGCCCGACGGCAGCCTGCTCATGGGACAGACAGGACGCGGCTGGCATGCCGTCGGCGGCCACGCGGCCAGCCTGCAACAAATCATCTGGGACGGTACAACCCAGCCGGGCGACATCCAGCGCGTGACCTCCAGCCGCCGCGGGTTCACCATCGACCTGACCGCGCCTCTCGCGCCAACCGTCACTGCCGGGCAAGTCAAAAACGCGCTGACGGTAAAATCCTGGTTCTACACCAACGATCACAACTACGGCTCACCCCAGCACGAGAAGCGTGACGATGCCGTGGCCACCGTGGCAATTTCCGCAGACCGGAAAACCATCCAGCTCAACCTCACCGACTTCGGCAACGACAGCCGGTGGCTCGACCGGATCTATCACATCCACCTCAAGGACACCCGGGATTCCTTCGCCAACTCCCGGGCATGGGACAACCTGGATGCCTACTTCACCCTGCGTGCCATCCCGGAATAAAACCCGATCGCCAGCCGCGGCATGGCACGCCGGAAGCTGGCCGGAGACAACGCACACTAACGAGTAAGTGTCATCGTGGAGCGGGTCGGCAGGATGGCTTTGATCACACCATTTCGCTCCAAATCGATCACACCGCTGTGGCGCCCTTGGAAATACAACGGATAATCCGTATCCCGGCTCAATCTCAGCCGACAGCGAACATCATGGGGTACATCATTGTAGGCGTATTTCATACTGGGTTCGATCGATACCTGCGAGCCTAACCAATCACGGCTTGAGTAGTTGATCGCAAAAGTTCCCGAGCCCCCGGCGTTTGCCATCGTCCCTCCGTTCTCCGATGTGAATGTAAAATCCGTTGTTGTCCCCCATTGAGCGACTAGCTCGGGTAGGACCAGGCGCAATGTCCGCCCAGTCAGTTGATGCGGCCAGAGCGCCTGCGTGCCATCGTATAACAGCTGGGACATATTAAAGAAAAGTCGATCCTCAGCTGAGGCGATGGCGGATACATCCATCCCCAGCCGTGGCGAGTCACCCGCATCCAGATAGTGCTCCGGTCCCGCCTTCCAACTGATCAAATCAAAACTGTACCTACAACGTGTCAATGAAGCCGCCGGCTGCAGCAGCTGCAACTTCACCTGACTGCCTGCGTGATCGATTACCATCTTCGGTGCCCACACCTCGGGCAGGCCTTGTGCATGTTCGTTAAACGCTTTTGCTGCCTGCCCCTCCCTGCGGATTGTAATCGACCCAATCACCACATCCGTCAGCGGTTTACCGTCGCTATCCACAGGTTCCGCATTGATGGCATTACAAACCAGTCGGCTGGTGCCGGCTCCCGGCTCGTCATAGAGAATCACCTCGCCAAAGACGCTGTTCACATAGTCTAACTGAGGCTGCGCCGCAGCCGTAATCAAAAAACGGGCGCCATTCGTGTTGGGCCCGGAATTATCCATCGATACCACATAGGGGCGCGTATGAACCCCTCCGGTGAATTCATCCTGAAAATGATACCCGGGACCATCGGTGCCGTCCCCTGTCCTCGACCCCGCCCGACTGACCGAGCCCGCACTCACTTGATGAAAAAAAGTTCCATTGTAGTACGGCTCTCTTTTAACCTGCCCCGTCGTGGCGTCCACCCAGCCACAAGTCCCTTCCGCCAAACGAATAAAATTAGCCACCGCTTTAGGTGCCCCGACATGGTTTAAGAAAATCGTAAAACCACCCTTGCTCGTCTTTACATCGGCATAGATTTGGGCCTCACCCATGGTCAGACTCATCAACAATAGCAAAAGAGCCGATACAACTTTTTTCACGGCGCGAGGGTAATATGATCTTTTCCGGCCAACAAGTAAAACCACCCACGGCGAGCCCAGCGCACACGTCAATGGGTGTTGATCTCCCGATGATGTGGCACGCGATCTCGTTGCAATACCATGGGCACAGTCAGCCTAACAACTAGAACTATCATCGATGGGCCGGCCTGACACGTCCGTCATCGACCAGCTTTTTGAGCTGGGCCGCCAGTGCCTTCGCCTTTTCCGGATGAGCCGCGATGATGTTTTCCGATTCACCGGGATCCACGCTCAGGTTGTAGAGCTCCGGAGGGCTTTTTTTGCCGCCCCAGCCCTTCCTTTGGGGTTCCAGATATTTCCACCCGCCCTGGCGTAACGCCAGACCATGGGCTTCTTCAATCATGAAGCCGAGCCCATTGGGGTCCTTGCCGAGAAACGCGTCCAGCATGTTGCGGCTGTCGCGTGCTTCCTTCTCCGGCAGCTCAAGGTCGAGCAGGGTGGCAAACGAGGCCAGGAAGTCGATCTGGTTGACGAGCGCACCCGACGTGCCCGGCTTGATCCGCGCCGGCCAGCGGATGATGAAGGGAACACGCGTGCCACCCTCGTAAATCTGGTACTTGCCACCGCGCCAGATCCCCGAGCCGTCATGGCCACGATCCACTTCCCGTTTCGAGGTTGGCACGGTCGTGCCGTCGTCGTAGCCATCGTCGTAAACCGGGCCGTTGTCGCTGGAAAAGATGACGATCGTGTTTTCAGTCAGGCCATGGTCCTCGAGGGCCTGCAGGATTTCGCCGGTCGACCAGTCGAACTGCACCATGGCGTCGCCGCGGTAGCCCAGCTTGGTTGTGCCGCGGAAGCGCGGATGCGGCACACGCGGCACATGGATATCCTGCGAGGCGAAGTAGAGAAAGAACGGCCTGTCCTTGTTCGCCGCAATGTAGCGCTTGGCCTGCTTGACAAACTCGTCCGCCATGGTGGCATCGTCCCACAGCGCGGCTTTTCCGCCCGCCATGTAGCCGATGCGTCCAATGCCGTTAATGACGCTGTTGTTGTGGCCGTGGGTGCTTTTGTAAAATGTCATCGCGGCAGGGTCTTGCCTGGCGTCGGGGTAGATCGTGCTACCCGGGTGGGACTGCCCTTTTTTTCGACCCACAAACAAGGGGTCGGCGGGGTCGAGGTTCACGACCCGGTGCCCTTCGAGATAGACACAGGGCACGCGGTCGTTGGTGGACGGCAGCAAGAAGGAGCGCTGGAATCCGATTTCGAGCGGCCCCGGCTTGACCTCGCCGTTCCAATCAACCGGGGTGCCCTTGGCACCGATGCCCAGATGCCATTTGCCGACCACACCGGTGCTGTAGCCCGCCTGCGCGAACAACTTCGGCAGGGTCAGGATGTCCGTGGGAATCGAGAGGGGCGCATTGGGCGCAAGGATTCGGACGCCATGCCGGAAGCCATGCACGCCGGTCAGCATCGAAAAGCGCGAGGGCGTGCAGGTGGCCGCCGCGGCATGGCCATCGGTGAAGCGCAAACCACCCTGCGCGAGGCGGTCAATATTCGGTGTCGGGATCAACTTGGCACCATAGGCACCGACATCGCCAAAGCCGACATCGTCGCCATAGATGATCACCACGTTAGGTATGCCGGGATCCGCCGCCACACCGACCGCGGCCGATGCAAAAACGGCCGCCATACCCACTGAAATGCATTTTATTTTACTCATTATTTCTTGCTCTTTTTCTTGGTTTTCACCTTCTTGATCTCCGGAAGTTTCGCAACATCCGGCCTGGCCAGCGCCTGCACATCCGACGGCTCAAATGCGCTCAGACCGGCCAAGGCATGGTCGACATTCCCGGCGAATGGCACCAGACGGTAGCTGTAAGCATAGGTTGATGAGCGCTGGGAAATTTACTTCGGGGGCGGGCTGCCTTTGACGAAATCAGAAATGCGAACGTGAACGCACGAATTCTGCCGATGGGATAACGATCGGCAAAGAGAAAAAAATGAGAAAACCGCAGCGACGCCGCGCCGGACTCCTTGAAACATCCCATCCGGGCTTTGCATTGCCAGGCAATTCCGGGGTGGGAAATGATGTA
>JARFRT010000077.1 GCA_029287105.1 Akkermansiaceae bacterium
GCTTGATCCGAAAGAGGACGGGTGGTTCCGCACGGGTGATATCGTCGATCTGCAGGGAAATGCCGTGGTGGTCAAAGGTCGCGCCGACCGCTGCGTTAAGATCATGGGGGAGTTGGTCAACCTGGCCGAGGTGGAAAAGGCGCTTGGCGATTGTGCGCAAACGGGAGGCGTTTCACATCAGGATGTTGTCGTGGCCGCAGTGCCCGATACCCGGAATGGACACAGGCTGATCGCGTGTTGCGATCATGAGATAGGCCTGGATGACCTGCTCGAGCGCTACAATGGCACATGCCATCCCGTTTGCCGGATCCATTCAGGGTTGTTGTTAGAATTTATTCCGCGTAGCGCGTTAGGGAAAGTCCTCCACGCGCAGCTTGTGCCGATGGTCATGCAGGCCATGACAAAGTAAGGATGAAAATATGATTGCTTTGCCTCGGGACATCGAAGATACTATGGATATCTTGAAAATTAAATTATACGACCATTTGCGAATGAATGGGAATTTAATGCCAAACCGTCCAACCTGCGCCGGGGGAGCTGGAGACCCCGAAACCCTCGACGCAATCTCTGTTGACTTGAAAATCACAACCCGTGATACTGCGGAGCGGCCAATAAAGTGGATGGCTGCTTTGCATATTCCATTCACCTTCCGCTTACCCGTCGTTAACCATCCACCCCATGATTCAATCCAATCGCCCCGAGCAAACCGGCCTTTTTAGTGAAACCTCCTCCCCAACAACATCCAACCGTAAAAACTCCAAGAGCGTGAGAAAATCACGCATTCAGGAATTTGGCCTTCAGGGCCCTTCGGGCGCCGCCAAGAATTTTGTCCTCGATACCAATGTGCTTCTGCACGATCCGGGATGTCTTAACCGGTTTAAGGAGAATCATCTCTGTATCCCTGTCGACGTCCTTGCCGAGCTTGATAAGTTCAAGGGTGAACAGAGCGAGCGTGGCGCGAATGCCCGTCAAGTGCACCGCAAGCTGATCGAGATGTTTGCATCCGGCGATGCCGTCACCTCGGGCGTGCCCACCGATGGAGGTGGCACGATCCGACTGGTCATCTACGACCCTGACTTCTGTGAGAAGAACTCCGAGGAGCTCGGTCAGTTTCTGCGGGTTTTTCCCGATCGTGAGCGGGTGGACCACCGCATCCTCGCGGCCACGGTGCTGTTGATGGAGCACAACTCGACACCCGTGGTGCTGGTGACCAAAGACCTCAACATGCAACTCAAGGCACGTGCGGTCGGGATCGAGTGTCAGGACTACCTCAATGACAAAGTGGATCCGGCCGAGGTGAACAGCTATGACATGCGCTGCGTGGATGTCGATCCCTCCGAACTGCAGCGATTTGCCAGCTCAGGGGAGCTGGAGATGGAGCACCCGCGCCGCAAGGAGATCGTTTTGAACCAGTATGTCCTGCTCAAGGCTGGCGAAAAACAAACCATGCCGGCGCGTCTCGATGCCAACGGAACTTTTGTCCGATTGCAGATACCCGAAGTGCTGCGGATACCCGATGGCCATCACCTCAAGCCTCTGAACCTGGGTCAGAAATGCCTGATCGACGCCCTGCTCAATCCGGAGATATCACTGGTCACTTGTTACGGTCAGGCCGGAACGGGGAAGACGCTGGTGGCCGTGGCCGCCGGTCTGCACGAGATGTTCAACCGACGTTACAACGGGCTTACGATCAGCCGTCCGGTCGTTTCCATGGGCGACCAGCTAGGGTTTTTGCCGGGCTCTCTCGATGACAAGATGAAGCCATGGCTGCAGCCGATCTATGATGCGCTTGATCTGCTGATGCAGCCGGTCACCCAGCAAGCACCACGCAGGAAACAAAAGAAAGAGAATGTCGGAGGCACCGTCAGCAAACCGTATGATGAGCTCATCGAACGCGGGGTCATTGAGATCGAGGCGCTTTGTTATATCCGGGGCCGGTCGATTCCGAACCGCTTCTTCATTCTCGACGAAGCCCAGCAACTGACGCCTCAGGAAGCCAAAACGGTGGTTACCCGTATGTCGCGCGGCTCCAAGCTTGTGCTGGTCGGCGACCCTGCTCAGATTGATAATCCCTATGTCGACAGCCGCAGCAACGGACTCGTTTTCACGAGAAACCGGCTTAAAGGCCAGCCTTTCACAGCTCACGTCACGCTCTCACGCGGTGAACGTAGCCCGCTTGCCGAAGCCGGGGCGCAATTGATGTAGTGAAATATGGTCCCGGATCCAGTATTGGGTTTGAACTATGACGATGACTCAGCTACGGTGCGCGCACCGCAATCTCTGATGGTCATGCTGAATCTTTCCCGCTTATGTTCTTTGCTCCTGCTGGCGATGCTCGCTGGCTGTGGTAGCAGTGCGCAGGCGCCAAAGCCATGGCTCGGGACATTGCGTCATGAGTTGGATTATCTGGGGGCACGCAACTGGATTGTGATCGCGGAGGCGGCATTTCCGATTCAGAGCCGTCGCGGTCTGCGGGTGATCCGGGTTGATGGAGACATTCCGAATGTGCTTGATGGAGTCGAACAAATTATCGAAGAGAAGCATCACGTCAAGCCACGCATTTACGCCACAACCGAGATTGGAAATGTCTCTTACGACTACGCACCGGGGATAAAAAATTACCGCAATGAGTTGGACGAGGCACTGCATGGTCGTGAGACGGTCAGACTCGATAACGCGATGCTGATGCACATGCTGAACGACACCAGCAAGACCTACCGCGTGCTGGTGATCAAGACCCGCACGGCGCTCCCCTACGCCTCTGTCTTTCTGGAGTTGGGCAGCGGCTACTGGGACGCGGAATCCGAATCCGTCCTGAGGGCGGAGATGGAGAAAATCGAAAAGCTGGAGAAGCTGGAGAGGGTTGACGGAAATAGCTGATGCTATTGTTGATCACGGAACCGGCCGCGCCAGCGATCCGGTGATTGGTATTTGGAGACTGACACTTAACGCTCAAAGGAAACATGGCCGCGCCTAAAAAAATCGACAAAGACCTGATGGTGGAACGTGAGGAAGCCTGGGTCGGAGACGCCGTGCTGGCACTCTATATGCGGAAACTCATTCTCAAGGAGCAGGGGAGGATGGACGGGGAGATGTTCGTACGCTGCACCTCGAACGATTTTCTGCGCAACATCGGCAACGCCACCTCGGTCGAGGCCCTGATTGGCCGTATTTATGATGAGTCGGGGCTTGAGGAGGCTTTTGCCTGGATGGAGCACCAACTACTTCCCGTTTTTCGCCAGCAGGAGAAAAACCACAAGCAGCGTGAGGCGCAGCGGGGGAAGAGAAAGAAAAAGAGGTAAACCGGTCTTAGCCGATTGCCCGGATAAAACGCTCGAAATATGCCACACCCTCCTCGAGGTCGGCAACCATGATAAACTCGTCCTTGGTGTGGGCCTGGTCGATCCGACCCGGGCCAATGCAAACCGAGGGCACACCGCCGGCAGAAAGATGGGCCGCATCGGAGAACCATGGCGCGCAGAGGGGGTGTGAGCCGGGGATAGCCGAGAGTAGGCGCTGGATCCACGGATTGTCCGTGGCAACCTCCATCGGTGGGTGTTCAGGCGGGTAGTTGATCGCGCCGGGACGCTCGTGCGCAGCGGGAAAACGGTCCACCACGTCAACGGCACCGCCGGCCTG
>JARFRT010000088.1 GCA_029287105.1 Akkermansiaceae bacterium
GAATGAGGTTGCTGGAGAAACCATTCTCGGCCGTGAACACAACCGTGAAGACGCGTAGCAGGGCGTAGACCCCTACTTTGGTCAGCAGCCCGGCGAAGAGCGCGGAGATGGCAGGCCCGGCGTGATGATAGGAGGCAGGCAGCCAGAAGTGGAACGGGAACAGCCCGGCCTTCGCGGCGAAGGCGACGAAGAGCAGGGCACCGGTGGTATTGACAAACTCAGGATCCCCGATGCTGCTGAGCTTCACCGCCATATCGGCGAGGTTAAGGGTGCCTAGCTTGCCGTAAAGCATGCCGGCACCGCACAGAAACATGGCGGATGCCAACAGGTTCAGAATGACATAGGTGAGGCCGCCGGCGAGCTGCTTCTTGCGCCGTTCGCGCACCATCAGGATGAAGGACGAGATCAGCATCACTTCGAACCAGACGTAGAGGTTAAAAAGATCGCCCGTTAGAAAGGAGCCGTTGACACCGAGCAGAAGCCCCTGGATCAGCACGTGCACGTGGCCGGGCCTGGTGCTTGGCGGCCCGCCTTTGACGCCGTAAATCAGAACCGCGAGCGAGACGAACGCGCTGATCCACAACATCAGGACCGACAGCAGGTCCGCGACCAGAACGATACCGAACGGTGGCCTCCACCCGCCGACAGCAAGCGTGAGCGTGCCATGGGTGGTCACTTCATAGAGCAGGGCGGAGCAAGCGGCCAGCAATACGGCGACTCCCGCAAGCGAGATCACACTTGCGCTTCGTTCGCGCTTGGAGCAGGCGAGGCAGACGATCAGCAGCAACAGCGGCAGCAGAATCGGAGTGATGATCAACAGGTCGTTCACGGCTGATCCTCCTTTCCGAGATCGCGTACGTCATCGATCGGCATTTTCTGGAAACAGGAACGTGCGAGCACGAGGGTGAACACACTGAGGCCGAAGCCGATCACGATGGCGGTCAGGACGAGTGCCTGCGGCAGCGGATCCGCAGTTCCGGGAACATCCGGAGTGCCGTCCTTGCCAAGGATGGCGGGCACGCGCGAGAGCGGATCGCTGGCGGAGAGCAGCAGCAGGTTCACCGCGTGACCGAGCAGCAGGATGCCGATGAGCACGCGCATCAGGTTGCGCCGCAGCAGGCAGTAGGTGGCCGCCGCGAAGAGCAGCCCGATCATCAATGAAAGTACCAGTGTCATGACGTCTCCTCCCCGGCGAGTGTTCCATTCAGAAGAAGGATGAATCCGATGACGGCAAACCAGACACCGATATCAAAGATCAGCGGCGTGCCAAGATGCACGCTGCCGAGCAGCGGAAGTTCGAAGCCTGGCAGCCATACGCCCTGCATGAAGGCTCCGCCGCCGAGCATGCCCGGAAGGGCGCTGAGCACCGCGAGACCCAGACCGAGCGGCAGAAAGAAAAACGGCGAGAGCGAGAAGAAGCCGCGCGCAGGCCGGCCGTGGCCCGAGAGATCATAGAGCAGAAATCCCGCGGCCGCGAGAAGTCCGCCGATAAATCCGCCTCCGGGCAGGTTGTGGCCACGGTAAAGGATCCAGATCGAGACGATCAGCAGCGGCCACGAGAGAAAGCGTGCGGCGATATGGAGCAAAAGGGAGTTCATGAGGATGGGGTGTCGGAGCCGGACTTCGAGGAGGGTTTGCCTTTGACCCAGAGCATATGCACACCCACCGCGGCAAGCGCGATGACGGTGATTTCCCCGAGCGTGTCGAGGGCACGGAAATCGACCAGGATGACATTCACCACGTTCTTGCCCTTGGCGAGGGCATAACTCCATTCGGTGTGCGTGTTGGAAATCGCCTCGTGGGTCTGCACGGATTGGGTCTTGAGTGCCAGCAGCGTCATCATCACGCCCATGCCTGCGGCGATACCGATATCGACCACGCGAGAGCGCAAGGGAACGATGGTGCGGATCTTGGGCAGGCCGCGGACCATGTGGATGAAGAGAATGACGGTGAATGTCTCGACCAACAGAAGAGTAAGGGCCAGATCCGGAGCGCCGAGGCGGGCGAACAGGAAGGCGATTGCCAGCCCGATGACGGCGAGTGCAAGCAGGGCGAAGATCCGCGAGCGGGTGGTCACAATAAGAAACAGGAACACCAAGAAGACGGGAAGCATCAGCCACTCGACCCAGGGCACGGGCCCGGCACTTTCCGGGAGGGAGACCCAGGCGAAGCCCGAGCTCCACCACTTGTAGGCGACGAGACCCAGCACGCCGGTAAAGAAGCAACGCAGGTAGAAGCGCAGATCACCATTTTGCAAAATGCCACTCAGCCGCGAGGCGCCGCCCATCAGTCCGCGGTGGCAGGCTCCGTAGGCACCCTCGAAACCACCCAACAAAACCGTGACCCGGTTGCCCGCCCCGGTGGGACGTGTGCTTCGGAATATCCACCAACCGGAAGCGAGCGTCACGAAGCTGAGCAAGAGCGCAGGCTGGAAGCCATGCCATAACTTCAGCGAGAATGCCACGTCACGGCCGTGGATCTGGCTGACCACGGCCCCGACCATCGGCGAGAGCAGCAGCGGAGCGAACAGACCTAACAATACTCCGGTGATCGTGAGAACCACGGGCCCGGCGAGCATCAGGGGACTGAGCGGCTTGATGGCGGAGGGGTCGGGGCCGTCGGCCGGAACGTCACCACGAAAGGGCGTCCAGGCCACCCGTAGCGCGAGCGCCATGAGGCCGGTGTTGATGATGAACAGAAATACCAGCAGGGCATAGGATTCTCCCGCGCCGGCAAAGCCCATCTTGTAGGCGTATTCCTTGCCGACAAATCCTAACAATGGCGGAAATCCCGCCTTGGAGAGCGCCAGACCAAGGCTGGCAATTCCCAGAAGCGGCAGTGCTCGCTTCAAGCCGCCGAGTCTGCGGAGATCCCGGCATCCGGTCGCCTTGTCCACGGCACCCGCCGCCATGAACAGGCCGGCCTTGTAACAAGCGTGCCCAATCATTACCAGCACCGCCACCTTGAGTGCTTCGGGGGATCCGAGGCCCATCAGCAATGCCAGCATGCCGAGAATGCTCAGTGTGGTGTAGGCGAGGATTTTTTTCAGATCCGTTTGCACCCAGCCGAGCACCAGTCCGGTGGCGGAGGTCAGCCCGCCCAGGATCACCAGGGTGATCATGATACCGCGCGATGTTTCAAAGAGTGGATGCAAGGCGCCGATCAGAAAGATACCCGCCTTCACCATGGTCGCGGAGTGCAGGTAGCTGCTCACCGGAGTGGGCGCGCTCATCGCATTGGGCAGCCAGAAGAAAAACGGGAACAGGGCGGACTTGGTGATCGCCCCCAGGAGTATCAGGACGAGTGCCACGAGTGGGGGCGTCATGCCGCCGAGAGCCATACCACGCCAGGCGTCGAACGAATACGAACCCCAGCTATGGCCGAGGATCAGGAACCCCGCCAGCATGCAAACGCCGCCAATGCCAGTGACAAGCAGTGCCTGAAGCGCGTTCCAGCGTGCTTCCTTTTCCTTGTGATTGTAGGCAATGAGGAAGAACGAGCTCACGCTGGTGAGCTCCCAGAAGAGGAACAGCAGGATGGCATGGTCTGCCAGAACCACGCCTAACATCGCCGCCTCAAAAACCAGCAGCGATGCATAAAAGCGATGGCCTTTTTCAGAACTCCCGAAGTAGCCGAGCGCATAGAGGAACACCAACAGCCCGATGGCCGTGATCATGATGGTGAAGAGCAGATTCCAGGGACCCGCCATGAAACTCCACTGGATGAGGTCCGTGGGAAAGAGATTGTCCGCACTGCCGCTCGGGGTCGGGGCTCCGGCAGCTACGGCGACCAGTAATTTCACGAAATGCGCGGCCATGCCGAGCTGGAGCAGCACACCCGCAAGCATGAAGCTACCACGGTGGCGCGCCACCCACCAAGGCGAGACCGCCGCCAGCAGGAGCGTCAGAAGAATGGGGAGGTACAACGTCATCGTGACATGCGGGACTATTGACCGATGCCCAGCATACTCTCAAGGAAGCTACGGCCGGTCCCCTTGGTCTTGACGGCGAGCACCGGGACCGGGGAGTGGTTCATGATCTGCTCGATATCGCTTCCTAACAATATTGCCGAGAGTGCGTCCTTGCCGCGGCAGCCGGCCACGATACAGTCGATGCCGTTCTGTTTGACATAATCCAGAATGCCGAAGGGTATAAACTCGTGGTGATGCACAGCAGTGGTGTAGGAATCCTTCGGGAAGTCCAGGCTCGTGCTGAATTCGTCCATCTGCTCCGCCGCGTAGGATTCATTGGTGGCGATCAATTCCGCACGGGAGATGGCACCCCAGTTGTAGCCCCGGTGAATCTTGCTGAGATGAACCAAAACCGGCGGCTCTCCATGGGAGGCCTGCGCAAGGGCAATGCCGATCTCGCAGGCGTAGCGTGAGTATTCCGAGAAATCCACGGCGACCATCGGCTTACGTACGTCGGTGGGCGCTCCCGCCGGAACCACACAGACGGAACATGGGGCCTTGCGGGCGAGCCGGACCGCGATCTCGGGCGTGTCGGCTCCGGTGACCACGAGGTCACAGTCCATTTCGAGCACCAGCGAGAGGATGCGGAGCACCGCGTTGGCCTCCTCGACATGGTAGCGGATTTCCGTGCCTTCCGGCAGCTCGCTGTGTTCTTTGACGAAGGCCTGCATTCGGTCCCGGGCCACCTCGTCGATCGGTTCGAGCAGCCATGGATGGCTTTTTTGCAGGGCGGCGGGGATTTTCACCTTGGGATTGAAGTGGCAGAAAACGATCTCATCAGGCTGCGACCACTTGGCGAGGTGGTCGGTCATGGCGAGCACCGAGGAATCGGCCTCGGAAAATGATAGTGGAACAAGGATTCTGCGGAAGCGTTTCATGACTCTGGTGGAGATGGGGAAATGGCTATTGACCAGGATTCTGATCCGGATTCAATTACCGCGCCAATCTCGCATGCCCGTGCATTCTGTCAATCAATTCAGGAGTGAATGTCACACGGCTAATTCCCCGATGCATGGAAAAGCCATCTGGCACCATGGCCGCATACCCATGGCATCCGCTGGGGTCGCATGTGAGCACCGGAAAAACCCTCCACGTCTTCGCCCCCGTCTGAAGCCGGGTGAGAGCTATCTCGGATTTTTCTCCAACTGGGTTTTTACCGCCCGTAAATCGGCGTCGATACGCTCTAGCAAGGTCCGGATTTCGGGGTCGGTGTGATCGACTTCAGGCATGAGCGCAAGCTCCTGCATGGTCGAGACAATGATGCCGATGAAGAGATTCAGGATCGTGAAGGTGGCGACGATGATGAAGGGGACGAAGAAGGCCCAGGCCCATGGATACACCTCCATCACCGGGCGTACGATACCCATGGACCAGCTCTCCAGGGTCATGATCTGAAACAGGGAGAAGAGGCTGCGACCGAGCGTGCCGAACCATTCGTCGAACGCGGAGCCGAAGAGCCGGGTGGCCAGAACGCCGGCGGTGTAGAAAAAAATCGACATCAGCGCCATCACGCCGGACAAGCCGGGGATCGCGTGGATGAATGCGGCCACCACTTTCCGCAGTGACGGCACCACGGTGAGCAGGCGCAGGACCCGCAGGACGCGCAGCGAGCGCAGCACGGCCCACACCCCCGCACCGGGTGTGAGGGCGATCGCGACGACGATGAAATCAAAGACATTCCAGCCCGAGCGCCAGAAGTGCAGGCGGTAGCAGTAGAGCTTGATGGACAGCTCCGCGACGAAGACCAAAAGGCACAACCTGTCCAGGATGACCAGCGGGGCCTCCCAGCGGGCCATCATTTCCGCGCTGGTTTCCAAACCCAGAATCACGGAATTTATCAGGATGACGGCGATGACGAAGTGCTGGATGGCGCGGGACTCGACCCAGCGCGCAAGGCGCAGTCGGGCGGAGGACACACCGGTCTGGCTAAGGAGGTTTTTGAGGTCGTTATCACCCATGGTGGGAATGGTTGGAAATCTGCTGTGGGGGTGGGCCGCCTGTTACGGGGGCGGAATAGGCGAACTCTGGTGAATGTGCCGTGATCTGGCGAGGTGAAAAGTGCAAAATGAGCGAAATCGCCAGAAGTTTTCCGGGTCGCTTCGCCAAAGTCTGTCCGTCCCTTGATCCCATGGCCCCAGCCGCCTTCCGCGGTGGACAGGGGTGTCCTTCCGCCCTATCGGCTCCACCCTTCGCCTGCGGTATGCCGCAGGCCCGGAGCCCCTCAGCCTGGCTCCGCATCAAATGGCGAAAGTTGCGCGGATTCCCTCAGCCTCTTGCGCAACGGTCGTAGGGGGTTATTTTGACGTTCAAATCACTTAAAAGGGAGAAAACTATGATTGAAATGAATCGACGCCGTTTCATCGGCACTACCGCGGCCACTGCGGCCGCAATTTCCTGGAACAACCCGCTCTTTGCGGCAGCCGGAGCCGATGGCGATGGCCCGTGGGATCTGGTCGCCGTTCGCAACGGCGAATCCGTCGCGATGTATGAAGCGGGAATCGCCGCTCTCGGCGGCATCGGCGCCTTTGTCAAAAAAGGTCAGCACGTCGTTATCAAACCCAACATCGCCTGGGACCAGCCGCCTGAAATCCCGGCCAACACCAATCCGGATCTCATCGGGGCGATCGTCCGGGACTGTTTGCAAGCCGGAGCCAGCAAGGTCACGGTGTTCGACCACACCTGCCACAAATGGCAAAGGGCCTACAAGACCAGCGGTATCGCCAAGGCGGTCACCGATGCGGGCGGAGTCATGGCACCTGCCAATCTGGAACAACAGTACCGCGCGGTGGAATTGCCCAAGGCCAAGACCCTGAAAAAGGCACTGATTCACAAAGAGATGCTCGACGCCGATGTCTTTATCAACGTGCCCGTGCTCAAGCACCACGGCGGCGCCAAGCTGTCGCTCACCATGAAGAATCTGATGGGCGTGGTTTGGGACCGCCGGTTCTTCCACAAAAACGGGCTCGACCAATGTATCGCAGACATGTGCTTCGCGCCGCGTCAACCGGATCTCAACATCATCGACGCCTATCGGATTCTCCGCAAAAACGGCCCCCAGGGGCGTGCCGAGGAAGATGGCGAGATCACCAAGTACCAAATGCTCGGCACTGACATGGTTGCGCTCGACGCTTCCGCCGCCAAACTCTTCGGCATGAAGCCGGAAGAACTCGGTTACGTCAAAATCGCCGCACAAATGGGAGCCGGCAAGGCCGACCTCTCGAAGCTCAACATCAAGCGCATCACGCTCAAGGCATGAGCACACGGAGCTACCGGAGGCTCCGGATCGCCCTTGGCGGTCTGGTCCTCGGGTTTTGCCTCCTGGCATTCGCCGACGTCGGTGACTGGGTTCCCGCCATCGCCGCACGGGCCGGGCTGTGGCTCCAGCTCACCCCGTCCCTGATAGCAATCACCCAGGGGGTCGGCTGGATCTCCGCAGGCTGCATCGCCGTGCTGCTGCTGACGCTGGTCTGCGGTCGCATCTACTGCGCGATGCTCTGCCCGCTCGGCATCCTCATGGATCTATCCGCCTGGATCGCCCGCCGCACCGGAAGGAAACGCAAGCTACCCTACCGTCCCGGCCACCCGTGGATCCGGACACTGGCCGTGGTCGTTTGTGCGCTCGGGCTCATACTCGGATCCGCCGTCCCGCTTGGCCTGCTGGACCCCTACAGCATCTTCGGGAAAATCATTTCCGCCACCGTGCGCCCCGCGCTCGGCTGGCTCAACCAAACCATTTCCCTCACCGGAGCCATCCAACCGGTCGACGTTTCGCCGGTCGCGTGGACCAGCATCGGCGTGGCCTTGGGCCTACTGGCCGTCGTCGTGATTGCCGCCATGCTGCGCGGACGCCTCTGGTGCAACACCCTTTGCCCGGTGGGTGCGGTGCTGGGTTTCTTTTCCCGCTTCTCGATCTTCCGCCTGCAGATTTCCGCCGATGCCTGCGTCGCCTGCTCCCTGTGCGAACAGTCATGCCCGGCCCAGTGCATCGATTTCAAAAACCACCGGATCGACCACTCGCGCTGCATCATGTGCCTCGACTGTGTCACCTCCTGCAGACGCAACGGAATCCACCTGACCAGCAACCGCGGTTCCGTCGGGCAAAAACATCCCGCCAGCCCTCCGGTCGTGGTGGCGGCCGCCATGGAAAGCACGACGACCCGGCACCAGCCCGCTCCGTTGCTGCCGACCAACCGCCGCCTGTTTCTGGCCTCTGCCCTGAGCCTGCCCACCCTGGCCATGGCAAAGAGCAAGCACGATGACGCCGATGAAAATGGCCGATGCCACGGGCCCAACCGTCTCACCCAGCACAACAAAAAAGCGGTGCTGCCACCCGGCGCGCAATCGCTCGCCCACTTCCAGAGCCACTGCACCGCATGCCAGTTGTGCGTCACCCATTGCCCGGACCAGGTCCTCCGGCCGTCGATCACGCAACACGGTCTCTCCGGCTTCCTCCAACCCTATCAGGACTTCACAACCTCGTTCTGCTCCTACAACTGCTCGAACTGCTCGGAAATCTGCCCGACAGGTGCCATCCAGACGATCACCGTTGAGGAGCGCCGCCTGATCCGCACCGGAACCGCCGAGTTATTCCTCGATCGTTGTGTGGTCAAAACCGAGGGCACCTCCTGCGGCGCGTGTTCGGAGCATTGCCCGACCCAAGCCGTGCACATGGTGCCATGGAAGGGTGGCCTCACCCTCCCGGAAATGGATCCCGATCTGTGTATCGGCTGCGGCGGCTGTGAATTCATCTGTCCGGTCCGGCCCGACAAAGCCATCATCGTCACCGGCCTCCCCGTTCATGAGCGCGCCACGGCCATCGAACGTGGCGAAGAAAATACCGTCCGGAAAATGGAGGAGGAATTTCCTTTTTGAACCCCGGATTCCGTAGTCTAATCCTGTGGTCTAATCCCGTAATCTATAATCAGGCCAACATTAAATTCGACAAAAACACCATGGATCTCACCACCGCCCAACAACGCCGATCCCTCACGGAGGACATCCTGCGTGCCTGTGGCAGTGTGCTCGTCGCGTGCTCGGGGGGCGTCGACAGCGTGCTGCTTGCCGCCGTCGCGGCACGGATACTGGGGGACAAGGCCGTCGCGGCCACCGCCGTGTCACCCAGCCTCGCCAGCGGCGAACTCGATGACGCCCGCGCCGCCGCCATGGCCGTCGGCATCCGCCACATCGAGGTCGCCACCACCGAAATCGACAACCCCGCCTACACCGAAAACTCACCCAACCGCTGTTTCCATTGCAAGGACACCGCCTACGCCGCCTTTCAGGCCCTCGCGTCCCACGAAGATATTGCCGTGGTCGTTGACGGCACCAATGCGGATGATTCCGGAGACTTCCGCCCCGGGCGGAAAGCCGCCCAGGCCCATGGCGTGCGCAGTCCCTTGGCGGAAGCCGGCATGACCAAGCAGGACATCCGCGAGTGGGCCAAGGAGCTCGGCCTCGACGTCTGGGACAAGCCGGCCGCCGCCTGCCTCTCGTCGCGGGTCCCCTACGGGTCGCCGGTCACTGCGGTCAAACTCAAACGCATCGACCAGGCCGAGGCAGTGCTCAAAAAACTCGGCTTCCGCCAGTGCCGGGTCCGCGACCACGACGCCGTCGCCCGTATTGAAATCCCGGCCGCCGAGTTTCCGAGGATCCTCGAGTATCGGGAACTCATTCTCACCGCCTGCCGCAAGGCAGGGTTTAACTACATTTCACTGGACCTCGAAGGCTTCCGCTCCGGCAGCATGAACGAAGTGATTAACAAACCATGAGCCGTCAGCACCACAGCACCCTCGATCACGATCGCCTACAGCGTCAGGGATTTCCCGAGGTGGTTTACTGCAAAAGCAAAACCGCCGAACAAATCGCCGAGAACCTCCAGGCTCTGGCGGATTCCAACGGACGAGCGCTCGGCACCCGCGTACCGACCGACCGCATCGACGAGATCCTCAGCCTCCTTCCCGCCGCCAACTACGACAAACTGAGCAACACCATCATCCTTGGAAAAAACCCCGATCCCGCCCCCGACCAAGCGCGCGTGGCCGTGATCTCTGCAGGCACCTCGGACCTCCCGATCTCGATGGAGGCCGCCGTCACCCTGGAATTTCTGGGACACCCGGTGACTCGCTTCAATGACATCGGTGTCGCCGGCATTCACCGCCTGCATGACCGCATCGACGAAATCCGGGAAGCGGCCGCAGTGATCGTGGTTGCCGGCATGGAAGGTGCCCTGCCCAGCGTGGTCGGCGGGCTGGTCGCCGCCCCGGTGATCGCCGTGCCTACCAGTATCGGCTACGGTGCCGCCTTCGAAGGCATCGCCGCACTGTTAGGAATGCTCAACTCCTGTGCCGCGGGGCTGGTCGTGGTCAACATCGACAACGGTTTTGGCGCCGCCATGGCCGCCCACCGCATGCTTTCCCGCACTCACCAACAACTACCATGAAAACCGCCTATTTCGACTGCATTGCCGGAGCCTCCGGCGACATGCTGCTCGGCGCCCTGATCGACGCCGGACTGCCGGCCGCCACCCTCGAAGCCGAGCTCAACAAACTCCACATTGACGACTTTCACCTGCACGTCGGCAAGGTGATGAAGAATTGCTTCGCAGCAACCAAGGTGGATGTCCATGTGCACGACCATACGCCGGAACGCCACTTGAAGGACATCCGTGAAGTGGTCGAAAAATCCGACGTCTCGGATCGCGTCAAGGAACGGGCGATTCGCGTGTTCACCCGGATTTGTGAGGAGGAAGCCGCGATCCACAACATGTCGGTGGACTCCGTGCACCTTCACGAAGTCGGCGGGGTCGATGCCATCGTCGATGTCGTCGGAGTGCTCGCGGGCATGGAACTGATAGGTGTTGAACGGGTCGTTGTCTCACCGCTCCCCGTCGGTCGCGGTTTCATCAAAGGAGCGCACGGCCAGATCCCGCTCCCCGCGCCCGCCACTCTGGGCCTGCTCAAGGGCGTGCCGATCGCCGGCTCCCCCATCGATGTGGAATTTGTCACCCCCACCGGTGCCGCCCTGCTCACCGAGCTCGCAGACAGCTGGGGCCCGATTCCCGGCATGACCCTGCAACAGGTCGGCTATGGCGCCGGCAGCCGCGATCTGGAGATCCCCAACGTCCTTCGAGTTTTGTTAGGTGACAGCTCCGCAGCCGGTCCATGGAACACCGAAACCATCACCGTGCTCGAAACCCATCTCGATAACGACCGCGGCGAGACCATCGGCCACGCCTTCCGGAAACTCATGGCCGAGGGTGCGCTCGACGTCGTATCCATCCCGGCACAAATGAAAAAAGACCGCCCCGCCCAGATCGTCAAAGTCCTCGCCAAACCCGAGGACGCCGACCGCCTCGAAACGATCCTGTTCGAAGAGACCTCCACCCTCGGCGTCCGCCGCAGCGAAACCCGCCGCGACGCCCTCGAACGCAGCTTCGACACCGTGGACACGCAATACGGCCCGATCCCGGTCAAGCTCGCCAAACTCCCCAACGGCCAACTCCGCGCCACCCCCGAATACGAGGACTGCCGCAAGGCCGCCGAGGCCCACAACGTTTCGCTGCACACCGTCACCCACAGCGCCGAACACGCCGCCGCCCACAAGTTCCATATCCCGCATTGAGGCCATGGCCTGGAAGTTGCCGTGGGGGATCAGTGTGTTGAAGAAGGAAACGGGGGCAGATGGCGTGAGCGCTGACACGTGCGCAACGATCAGGCAGGGACGAGCAATTGGTATAAGCTCATCAAGCGCCAAGTTTTGCTGGGGATTGCACAAGTTCCGCATAGCGGCATGTTTCGAAGTCTACTTGGATGTCATTACCTCCAAAAGGCGGCGACAATCTGCTCCGTCGACCTCTCCAAGAGGCTGTCTCGCCCAATAGAACGGCATGGGAGACGGCCAAGGAGAAACAGGCCGACAGGGAACCCGCCAACACGAGAGAACCCCAACAATAAAACCATGAGAACGCCATCTATTTCAATCATCGTGAAGCCCCTGAAAAGCTGTCTGCTGAGTTTGGGCGTGGTCGGTATCCTTGCCTCCACATCCTGCATCGACATGGGGCACCTACAACAACCGAGAGTCTCCAAACCATTGACGACAGATCTGAACGAGCTGCATTGGCGAATGTATTTCGAGGATCAGTTCGATGCATATGGCAATGCAACGCCACCGGATGCTGGCGCTCCGAATGTTGCGTGGACTGCCTACATGGCAGAAAAGAATTCATTTGCCATCCGTGAGAACAACAGGCTTCTCAAAAAACAGCTGCGTATTCAAAAAGAGCGGGGCTAGTGCTACGTCGAAACTAGCGCGTCCTACTCTTATACCCACGGTGTCGATAGCTTCAGCGATGGGAGCCTTTCTCAGTGGACCGAGGCCGCTCCAATGGGCAGCCCTACCGAGAGCGGTGGTGTCATCTCGGGCACGGCTACGGGAAATGGAAACTCATTCTGCTCAAAACACAAAACAGGCATATCACGCGAACCCGTTACTGAACTCTACAACCTGGAAAAAGACCCGTCCGAACAATCCAACGTGGCGGCACAAAACCCCGGGGTCGTTTCCGAATTAATCAAAACAATCGACACAGCGCACACTCTCTCAGAACACAAAAACTTTCGCCTCGCCTCAGAAAAACCCAAAGGCAGCACAAAACCGGATCAAAAGGACCGCAAGGAATAGGAGCCTGAATGACAGCCCCTTTATGCTACAGTGAGGAGACTCCGCACACCGAGCCTCTGAGAGGGGCGCACAGGTATCACTCCAGCTCCTTGGCGAGACTTTGACGTTCCTTGTCGGTGAGATCTGCCGAATCAAAGGCGGCGCGAGCGGCGGCGAGGTCGGATTCCCGCCAGGAGCTAAGGGTCTGACGCAACTGGTTGAGGCGCTGGCTCTCATCGCTGATAGATGCAGCCCAGGAAAACGCGGTGGTCGGATCAGTCTCGCGGATCTGTTTGACCAAGGGCTGGATGGCGGCGTCCCGCGAGCTGCCGGACTCCAGGGTACCCAGCCATTGGGCGGTGGCGATGGCATCATAATCGCTCCACGACTTGGAGACCGCCTTGAGCCCTTCATCGCGGGACTGGCCGTCCGGGAGGGCGGCGGCCCAGCCCGCCGCGGCCTCCGGATCATCACTGGCCCACTGCCCTGCAAGCTTCCCTGCGGAGTTTGCAAGATTTTTCTCCATTCCGTCTGGAGGCGTGGCAATGAGCGAGGACAGTTGGCTGCTGGCCACCCCGGGATTGTCGCGAGCCATGGAGGGAAGCACCGCAGCCAGGGCGCGGGTGCTCTCGATCCCGGAAAGACTGTCGGCCCAAGCTTTGGCGGTTTCCGGATCACTACGACCCCAGGAGCTGGCGACATTATCGAGGGCTTCAAGCCGGCTTTGGCCATCGGGCAATTTCTTCCATCCAGCAGCGGCGGCCTCGGGATCCTCACGGCTCCAGTTTTCGAAAAGCCCCTTGACGGCAGCGGTCTGCTCCTGTGGATTTTGCAAGGAAATCGCAAAATCAAAGGCTTTGTCGGGATTCGTATTCGCATAACTCCACATCATTCGGGAAAGTGAATCCGTATCCCGTTGCGTTTCGGGAAGTGAGAGGAAGTAGCGTTCCGCTGCCGCTGGATCCGATGAGATCAAACCGCGCATCACGGACTCTGACGTATCGACCTTCTCTCGATCCGTCATTTTGCCCAATTGCTCCTTCATCAAGTCCGGCGCGAGGTATGCGGCACTGTAGATCAGCCTGTTGAGATTTTCCCGCCGCGTCACCGGATCCTTCACCTGGTCGATGATTTCGAACCCCAGCCGTGGATCGAGCCAATTAAGATGGCTAAGAAATTGGCTGGTGGCGATTCGTTGTTCGGATTTGCTTTGCATCCCCAGCAACATAAGCATCGCGTGTTGCGGATCCTCGTCGGCTACGACTCCGAGGATCCCGCCTGCGATTGCTCCCCGCATATGCCCGGGCTCGCTCTTGAGTCGGTCCCAAGCATCCTCAGGGTTCTCACGAGCTATCACTTTGTAAACTTCCGAAACGGAATAGGATTTCGAGTTGCCCTTCAAGGTTTTGGCCCAATCGAGCGCGGCCGCTGGGTCTTTCTGAGCCCACTTTGCCGCTAACTGTTTTGCGCTGTAGTAGCTCACACGATCCGGCGGCATCGCCGACAAGCGGGCGGCAGCAGCCACGGGGTCGGTCTCTGCCCATTTTTCAAAGATTACGCTCGAGTAGTAATCACCGTAGGGTCCCGAACTCGATTCCTTCATCAGGAGATCACAGGCTGTCGAAGGATCGCTGTCCGCAAGTGCCGAGAGCAGCTGCCTACCGGCAGATTTACGGGTCTCGCCTTTGGGCAGCATTTCAAATTCCCTTACCGCCCGGGCCGGGTCGACTTTTCCAAGCGCCCCGAAGCAAGCGCCCGCCGCTCGTTTTCGGAATGACCGCGAGCTGCAGGAATTGACGAATGCGATGGACGCCGCGGGATCAACCACCGCCCATCGCTCGAACAACGCGTTCATTAGTGTTTGGCTTGCGGAGCCATCGCGATTGCCAAAGACATTGCGATCAGGATTTTTGAGAAACTCCTTCTGCACCATCTCGACCAGAGCCGGGATCTCCTCTGGCGACAGCACGCTGACCGCAAGCGTGATCCGTGCGGAGGCGACCGAATTGCCCTGCCTCCTGAAAATTTCACGTAAGTCATCCATCGACGAGAGCCTGAATCCCAGTCCGCCCAATGGATCTGTCCGTGGCTGACGTCTGGATGGGCGGGAATCGCGTGTATTCCCCTGCTCGGCTTGGGGCTCGCCGCCGGGAGTCTTCTCAATCTGCCTCCCAACGAAAAATCCGATTCCAAGCGCGACGGGAATCATCAATAGGGATGGAGGTATTTTCATCCGGCGCTTCTACGCGAATCTCACAAGGCCGTCACGGGAAAACGCGGGAAAGGAGCTCTAATTGCTAGAAATTTGTTCTGGGGTGAGGCATTGTTGAGCGAGAATAAAAAGGACATATCCTAACAACTACCAATCCACAATCTGTAAATCACCCCTCTCGACACTTCTTGAGGATGTATACGCTACAGATGTAAAAATAGGAAAGCATCGAGTCGATCTCTATCCACTCATCCCGACCATGCAGATTGCCCACCCTAGGCCGCGATATCAAAACAGGTATCCCCTTGGCACAGAAAAACCTGCCGTCACTGCCGCCGGATGACCGGACCAAGCGCGCACTATTCCCCGTCACTGCCTCTGTAACACGTAAAAACGCGTCATCCGGTGCCAGATGCGTGGGCTCCGCGGATATGATCGGCTCCGCCACCACACCCTCGCTCAACATCGCACGGATATCCGCCATGATCCCGGCGGCTGTCCGCGGCGGGACAAAGCGGATATCCAGCACCGCAGACGCCCTCTCCGGAATCTTGTTAGGGCTGTCGTTGGGTGTTTCCATCATCGTTTCAACGCAGGTCGAAAACCAATGGGTCTCGATGTTATCTGGGTCCACCGTCTCCAGCTCGCCCTGGTCGAAGTATGCCTTGATCTTCTCCAGGTCCCCAGCCAGCCGCTCCAAGGCATTGACGCCTAACCATGGCCGGGCAGCGTGGGCGGAAACGCCGGAGACCGTCACCTTCAGGTGGATGATCCCCTTTTCTTCGACAATGATGTCGTTGAGCGATCCGCCGTCGGGAATCACCGCTTCACCACAGCGCAAGCCCTCGTCCTCCACGAGGTATTTCACCCCGTTTTCACCGCCTCTCTCTTCGTCCGAGGTAATCACCATGCCCACCGACAACCCCGGACACTCGCGCCCCAGGTTTCTCATCAGCTCAATCATAATCGCAAGTTGGCCTTTCATGTCCCCCGCCCCGGGGCCAAAAATCCTGCCTTCACGCACATCCGACCGGTAGCTGTCGGGCTCCGGATGATGTACCACGTCCAGATGCCCGCAGAGCAATACCTCCGGCCGGGTCACCCCCACGGGTAATGCTAACAGCGACTCATACCCGCATTTTTCAAACATCGATATCTCAAGACCGGGCACCTCCTCGAGGTGGTTACGGATCAGTTGGAAGCAGCGCAGGCGCTCGCTGCCACGGTCGTCCGTACTCTCAATCAACATCAGGTCACGGGTTAACTGAATCAGACGTTCTCTTAATATCGACTCCTCCATGGGCTTCGTGGGTATCATGCTTAGTCCCGGTCCGGCTGGCAGGGGAAATTTCGCTGGGTCATTTTCAATAACATCCTACTCCCGCCAGCCGATGGAGCAAGAAATAGAAACTGCCCTTTGTGCACCAAGCCATCGGCACCGGTGTTGAAGTTGACCGGAAAGACGCCGGCCTCCGTCACGCCCGGCACAAACAAGTCACCCGACTTGACTAACAATCCAACTAACTCACTCCCTGGAATCGGCTCGACCAGGCGCAGGTTACGCAGCAACCACGCTGCCTCGGGGTTGAAATGATGCGCCAACACGCACGGATAAGTCGCCCCGGTCACCCGTGCATTCAGCTCACAGACGTAGGCACAAGTACCGCCGTCATCGCGCCCGGCCAATAAGAAATCCACGCTTGCCGTGCCGCGGTATCCACGGCCATGCAACCACCGCCCCGCCTCCCCCGCCTGGGCAAACAGCTCCGCGCGCCAGTCGGCCATACCCGCCAGATACGGCGGCGGCGATTCGTTCCCCTCATGCACGCTGTCGCGACTGAGGATCTGCTCGGTGACACCATAAATCACCACCTGTGTATCGTTGAGAAACAGCTGCACGCTCGGGCTGCGCACCCAACTCACCCCCAGCTCCCCAGGCTGAATCCATGCCTGCACGAGACAGGGACCTTCCGTAAAAAAATGCTCCGGGACCGAGGTGTCGATCTCACCCCGGTCGCGCAACGAAGCCACCTTGATCAAGCCGATCCCGGACGCCCCCATCGAGGCTTTCACCACCGCGGATTCGTAGCCAGCCTGCTGCAAGCAATCCAGACAAGACCCGACCTCACTGGCACGCGCGGCAATTTCCGTGTGGGGCGTCGGTAACCCGCTACTCATCAAATACTCGTGCAACATCCATTTGTTATTCCCTGTCCGGCTCCCCTCGACCGTCGAAAATGTCCGCATCCCGGCCAACGCCGCCATCCCGGCAAGCGTCGCATCGGTCACGTAACCATCGATACGCTCAGCCGGGTGAGCGCGTAGCGTATCGAGCATCGTTGAGTCGACCCGCTGGCCAGCACGTAGCTGCCGCCCGATCTGCTCGTACTCACTGTGCAAAAGAATGGCCACATCGGGTAGTGTCAGACCCGCCGTTTCCTCAAAATACCGCCGCAATGCCGGATCCGGCTCACGCTCGAGGACCAGCAAATTGCGATCCGGCCCGGCGTAGAGCAGATCGATCATGGGGAGCAATCGGCCACCATATGAATCCATCTCACCGACCGCATCCGAGAGCATCCTGGTCTGCTCCTTGTTGCCAAAAAACAGGCCCAGCAGATTCGCAACAAATGCCGCGTTCTGATTCCAGAATGCAGGAAGCCGATCAGTCGATTCTACAACCATGGGCTCCCGCAACCGTGTAGACGGAGGAGCCATTGGCTCCAACCTACACCCACCTACCCATCATGACAAGATGCGAAGCCCGGAAACATACCACCGGGGGCGATGCGGAATACACTGCCGCCCCATCGGTGATCACCTGCCATCCCGCCAAGGCCGACGGGAAACAAGCTATGACTCCCTCTTCCTCCGCATCAAAAGAGCAAGCCCTCCGAGGCTGAGCAACGCTGCGCTTGACGGCTCAGGAATAGGGGGCTCGGTCGGTCCGCCAGCGGCTGCGGCAATCGCTGAATCCATGGTAAACGATCCGGAGACAGGGTCGCTCACAAGATAGACATTCGTCAATTCTCCCGAAACAGGAAAAGAAGTGATGTCCTCAATGTCAAAAACTAGCGCCATGTCAAAGACATCACCACTGGCCGCACTCGACTGCATCAGTAGGGCATTGGTTCCCAAATCAGTCCCATTATCAAAGGACAACGCTCCTCCGTCCCAGAGGAGGATGTAAGCATTGATTACCGTCGCCGTGCCCGTCAAAGCACCTGTATACCCCGCCTGGCCGATCGTCGGCTTCCCCGACCTCCCAAAAACTTCAATACCATCAAGAAAGAGACCAAGATCATACATATCCACATTGAAGCCATCGTCTGGAGTATTCACTCCGATAAACTTGGCGTTCTGTAGTTCTCCAATCCCGAATTCCGAATAAGGATTCGCTATTTCCGTGACCGTCTGTGCTTCCAAGGGATCCGACAGCCCCACATGACCAATTACCACAACCATTCCCGTCCTGATTACATTTTTAATTTTCATCACCTTATTATTGCTAGAGTAACGCCTGTTCTTCTTACCAAGCTCTATCAGCTGATGGGATCATAATTGAAGCCACCCATCGATCAACAAAATCCGTAAAGTTAACCTCCAATATAACTTAACCAACAATCCAAGGTCACTCCTATTCCCTAGCATCCAGAGGCGACGCCGGAATCACCTCCATTGCCTGAATTCCATCCATGTATATTCAGTTTTAATCAACTAATAACCACTAACAGGACCGGAGCATCGAATCTAAGGGCGCCCCAAGGCGTCAACCAAGCATCCCCTCAAATACACCCTCCCGATCAGCCTATGATCAAATATCCCGCAAATGGGATTTGCCAGCGGCCCGGTCATGGCTGAAGCTGACACGGCATGGGTCGGCAACACCTCAGCTCCCCGAATCGGCTACTCGACTGGTATCAGTCGGGGAAAATCACGCGCGCGCAGTGGTTGGAGGGGATGAGGCGGCAGTTTTTGCTCGCGCTGACTGAGATCGAGCAGGATCGCTCCGACCCCCGGCGGGCGAGACTGGAGACATGGCGTTGCAAAAATGCGGCGCGCCGACTCAAGCGCGACCACAGCGAGGCTGAGTTGCGTGAGGTGTTCATGTCGCTGAGTGAGATCGATGATTTCCCTCCTGCGACCTACCTCTGGAATGCCGACCAGCTTGATATTCCGCTGTATTGTTTTCTGCGTGAGAGGCGTTCGCCGGTGCTTCGATTTTCAAAGTTAACGATCCGGCGCCTGACCGCGGACCTCACCATTGAATACGGTGGGGTCAAAAGCAAAGACCGCATCCGCGAAACCATGCGGCTCCGCCGTGACTGGCGCGGTGTCATGATGGTGGAGTCGCGTGAGCCTTGAGCCGGGCATTCCCCCCAGGATATTTTCCCCTCAGGGCCGAATGGCACTTAGTTAAGCCTGTTTAGACTAGATACCGTTGTCCTCCTGAAAGGAGGATGAAATACAGCCCATGGCTTCAGCCATGGGAAACTGAAATATCCAACCTGTAGCGTCCTGAAAGG
>JARFRT010000096.1 GCA_029287105.1 Akkermansiaceae bacterium
GGCCAAACCCGAGCCGGCCGAGGGCGTCGATACAACTGCCCTCTTTATCAAGCCCGGCGGCGAGGCCGACGCAGTTCGGGAAGGTCAGGCCCATGCAGTCGACGGGTTTGCCGGCCGGGGGCTTGCCTGTGAGCGCGATCAGGGGACCGAGGAGGTGAATTTTTTCCAACCACCTCAGGTTGTGCATGGAGACGTCGTGGGCGGTTTCGGCGTCGAGGCGGAAGAGGAGATTGCGGGCGAAGCGGTACTGTTGGCGGGTCATGGTCTGCGGGGAGTCTGGGTCGACGGAGGCAATGAGTAAAGCTCGTCTAGTAAAGCGTGGTGCGCGGTTTTTCCTGCTGGATTGTATCTTCCTGCATGAGCTCAAAGTTGCCCTCCTCACAGCAGCGGACAAACCCCTCGGTAAAACTCTTGAGCTTGTCCCAGCACTGGCGGATTTGCTCGGCTTCGTCCAGGGTGATGGAGTTGTCGAGGGCGGCTTGTGAAATCTGGGCGAGCAGGGAGGAGAACTGCCCTACGATCTCGTTGGTGGCCGGCAGCACATCGAAGCCCTGCGGGCATTCGCTGTCGGGATTGCGGACGAAGTAGCCGCTGCACTGCTCACAGAGCCATTCGATGATGGCAAGATGCTGGGTATGGTCGTGGATTTCAACGATGCGGTCGAGCGGGTTCCTGCTGCCCGAGCCGTTCTCGGATTGATCCTGCGCCCATTTGTAGACGAGTGAGAGTGATACGCCGAGCTCGGAGGCGATCGCCTTGGGGCTGCTTTTGTCAAAAGCCTGTTTGAGCACCTCATGGGATTTCATGACGTTAGGCTAGATGGGATTTGACCGGCTGGCAAGCTTGTCCCGTCGCTTATTGATCGATTGCTCCCGCCAGCCGTGCCCGCGCCAGCAGGGTGTCCCGGATGAGCCGCAACAACGGGTGCCATCCGGGCTGCCGCCGGCGCATATGACGCTCCCGGCCTCCTCCGAGCGGGGGAAAGCCGCTAAGCATCACTCCGGATTTGCCGCGTCATGGGCAACCGGAATAATGCTACGGAGGGAGGATTTCGGAACGCGTGTCATGAATTGAATAATAATCGAATGATTCCATTGCCTGCCTGACTGAATAAGCGTATGTTCACGCACGCCTCGATGGGGCGTGCGTAGGCGACGCTAACGAAGATTGACGTTGTTTGCCATATCAATTCTCTTCAAGCTCGCACCGTGCCTACCAAACCCGCAGAAGCCCACAAAGTCATGCTCTTGCTCGCCTCGGCGATGCTCGTGCTGTGCGGTATGTATTTTGCGCGTGATTTTTTTATCCCGGTATCGCTGGCATTTTTTATTGCGGCGGTGAGTTTTCCGATCACGAACTGGCTGCGCGAGCACCGGGTGCCGCGGTTTTTTGCGGTACTGATTACGGTGTTGGTCGTCTTTGCCTTTCTCTCGGGAATCATGGTGGTGGGTTTTCTCCTGATCAATGATCTTGCGGAAGGGGACCGCCTTGAAAATTACGGGAGCAAGATGTACGAGGTTGCCTTGAACGGCGGCGCACAGCTTGAGGCATGGGGGATTGAGACCGCCCAGGAAGACGTTAAGAAACTGCTTACCGAAGAGGAAATAGCGAACTTCTTTAAAAACAACATCACCTCGTTCCTGGCCGGTGTGCTGGAGACATTGAAGAGTTCATTTATTGTTTTCATCCTGCTTGTTTTTATGCTCAGCGAGGCGCGGATGTTCGCACGCAGGTTTGAGGCGATCGTTGAAGCCCAAGGGCCCAACCTCCAGCGGATGCTGAGTGCCACCCGCGACATCCAGAAATACCTTGGCATCAAGACGATGGTCAGTATCGCGACCGGCGGGCTTGCAGGGCTGTTGTGCTGGGCTGCGGAAGTGGATTTCCCCCTGCTTTGGGGAATCCTCGCCTTTGCGTTGAACTACATCCCGGCCATCGGCTCGATTATTGCGGGGATCCCGCCCGTTATCCTGGCGCTCCTGATCCACGATGTGAAACATGCCATCGCCGTCGCCTGTGGCTACTTGGTGATCAATGGATTTCTCGGCAACTTTCTTGAGCCGGCTCTGCTCGGGCGCCGCTTCGGATTGTCCACCGTGGTGGTGGTCATTTCCGTTCTTTTCTGGGGTTTCATCTGGGGCCCCGTTGGGATGTTGCTCGCCGTGCCTCTGACCATGCTTGTTAAGGTCGGGCTCGATAACAGCTACGAACTCCGCTGGCTTGGCGTCGCCATCAGTCAGGGGAAAAACCAGGACTCCGAGCAAGAGCGCCAGATTATCAAGGAGTCATCCAAGGCGCAGAAAAAAAAGGAGCGGGCCATTGAAGCCGCGGAGGCGGCTGAAGCCGAGGCGCATAAAGTCGTGCCCGCAGAAGGCAAGGGTGTGTAGTTGTTAGGGAGTCTGCGCCACGATGGGCAGCAGCTCATCCTCCCGCATTTTCCATCGCACCCAACACGGTGTCGAGGTGGGGGGCGGATCGTTTGGCGAACTCTTGCACGTCGATCTCGCTGCCGCACTCGCTTTCCAAGCAGGTCATCGTCACGCCGTCGATCCCACAGGGGGTGATCGACAAAAACCCGCGCAGGCTGTCCTTGGTGAGGTTGATGGCAAAGCCGTGCATCGCAATCCATTTCCTGACACCCACGCCGATGGATGCCAGCTTCCGGTTTTCAACCCAGACCCCGGTGAGGCCGTCCCGCCGTCCCGCACGCACACCATACTCGGCACAGGTGAGGATGAGCGCCTCTTCAAGTCCGCGGATGTAGGCATGCAGGTCTTTGCCGAGTGGCCGCAAATCCACAATCGGGTAACCGATGAGTTGCCCCGGCCCGTGGTAGGTTCCTTGCCCGCCGCGACTGATTTCCACCACGGGGTGGGGGAGCAGTGCGGTATTGTCGCCCAGCGACGTCTGGTCGCGGGTCCGGCCGATGGTGTACACTGGCGCGTGTTCCAGCAGCAGCAACTGATTGCCCCGGATGCCATCGAGGATGTCCTGCACACGGCTCTGCTGGATTTCCAGCCCGTGCCGGTAATCCACATCTTGACCGAGCCATTCGAGTTGCAGGTGCATGCGCATTGCTACGGGCTGCAGGCCAGGGAAACAAGTCTCGAATGAGCGGGCGTTCACCCCGGTTGATAACTTGGAATCCGCTTTTTGTTTCACATTCCTTAAATATTGCAAAATACAACATGTGGTATTTCATCCCCTAAAAACCACCATATAGACGATTTTCAGCGTAATTGGCTTGGTTGGAACCCGATCGGGATTAAAATGCTTGGGAACAGCCCATGGAGTTTTGATTTTCGCCATCAGGCTGCCATCCAACCTTCCGTTCATCCTTACACCCGAAACTCCTTATCCCGTAAACCATTATGTATCTCAAGTCACTCGATCTCCACGGTTTCAAATCCTTTGCCGACAAAACAAAATTCGAATTCCACCCCAATGGCGTCACCGGCATTGTCGGCCCCAATGGCTGTGGTAAATCCAACGTGGTGGACGCGATCCGCTGGGTACTCGGGGAAACATCCGCGAAGGCTCTGCGTGGCGGAGAAATGGCCGATGTTATTTTCAATGGCACCGACAAGAGCGGAACCAGCCGGGCCCGTGCCGCGCTGGGGATGGCGGAGGTCACCATGACCCTTGCCGATTGTGAGGAGATTCTCAAGGTGGACTACAATGAAGTGGCGATCACCCGCCGTGTATTCCGCGATGGCAAGTCCGAGTACCGGATCAATGGCAGCCTGTGCCGGCTACGTGACATTCACGAGCTGTTTATGGACACCGGGATTGGCCGGACTTCCTATTCAATCATGGAGCAGGGCAAGATTGACATGCTGCTGAGCTCCAAGCCGGAGGACCGGCGCACCGTTTTTGAGGAGGCCGCGGGGATCACCAAATTCAAAAAGGAAAAGCGCGAAGCGTTGCGCAAGCTGGAATACACTGAGGCGAACCTGCTCCGTGTTTCCGATGTGCTGGCCGAGCAGGAACGCCGCATGAACTCGCTGAAACGCCAGGTCGCCAAGGCCCGCCGCTATCAGGAGCTAGCCAAGGACGTGCGCGTGTTGGACACCCACCTCGGCTACCGCAAGTTCACCGAATACACCGCCGAGCTGGGCGAGCTGGAAAATTCCATCCACTCGCTCGAAGTCCGCGAACACGAACTCGAAGTGGGCCTGCCGGAAAAGGAGCAGGCGGTCGTCAAGGCGCGCGACGCCGCCCAGAGCCTGGAAGCGGAACTCTCCGAAATCCGCCAGCAACTGAACCATCACACCAACGCCGCCAGCGCCGCCGAAAGCCGCATCGCATTTAACAAAGAACGCCAGTCCGAGTTGGAGGCACGGGTGTCACAGAACCAGAGCGATATTCTCGAGGCCCAGGAAAAGCTCAACCAGCAGTTGCTCGATTTCGAGGAGGCCGAGCAAACACTCGTCGAACTGTCCGGCCGGATCGAATCGCAGCAGGCCCAGCTCTCCGAACACGAGTCGCGCGCCGCCGCCCAGCGCGGTGAGCGCGAGCAGAAGGAGGGTGTCCTGCGCAGCCTTCGCAGCGAGGCGAATACCACCCAGTCGGTCATTGCCGCCAGTCAGGCAAAAATCGAGAGCGCGCTGTCGGTGATGGAAAACAGCCGCGAACGGGCCGGCAAGCTAGCCGAGGAGGATGAACGCCTACAATACGAGCACGAGCAGGCCGTGATGGAGCAGGAGGGGATCTCCGCGGAACTGGAAACCCGCCGCAGTAAACTCAATGGACTGGAGGAGCAAAAGGAGGTGGCCGAGCGCACGTTCCAACATACCCGTGGCGATCTCGACGCCGCCCGCGACCATGCCTCTGCGGCGCACAAAGATCTCGCCCGGACATCATCCCGTCTCGATGTTCTGCGCCAGCTTGTGAACAGTGGTGAGGGGTTCGAGCAGGGCACCCAGTCCGTTCTCAAGGGGTTGGATGAACCTGAATTTTTCAAAAACGGAGTGCGTGGCGTCCTCGCCGGACTCATCGAGGTGGAGCAGGAATACACGGTTGCCGTGGAGGCCGCCCTCGGCTCCCACTTGCAGGCGGTGCTGGTGACCGATTCGAACTATGCGCAGGCGATCATTGACCGGCTTACCGACAAAAAACTCGGTGAGGCGGCCATCATCCCCGAAGACTTCGTCTCAGCCTCCTCCGCAGGCCAGATGATGACCGTGCC
>JARFRT010000116.1 GCA_029287105.1 Akkermansiaceae bacterium
CGGGTGGGCCGTCCATGCCTGCGCCCACCACCCCCCAGATCCGGAGCCTCCCGCCCGGATCAGGTGCTCCACCGCCGACGGCTCATCCCGGAACACCGCCGGTAACAAAGAAAAAAAGTGCGGGATGCTGATATGGAAAAAGACGAATCAGCCAATGAGCGGTGGATGAATCCTTACCTCGCGGGAGTAGGGCTGGGCTTGGTGTTACTCACCTCATTTTTGATCCTTGGCGCAGGTCTGGGCGCGTCATCGGGACTCGCACGCCTGGCGGCCTCTGCCGAAATCAGCGTTTCCAAATCTCACACGCTCTCGAGTGAATATTTTGGCAGATGGGGAGAGACCCCGCTGCAGTACTAACTGGTTTTCATGCTGGTGGGAGTTTTTGTCGGCGGGCTCTGTTCCGCCCTGCTGGCCAATCGCATGAAGCTGCAAGTGGAACGTGGCAAGCAATGCTCACTTTTCCGCAGAAGTGTGTATGCCTTGACGGGTGGGGTTCTCGTCGGCTTTGCCAGCCGCCTCGCCCAGGGGTGCACCAGCGGCCAGGCATTGTCGGGAACCGCACTGCTCCTGACCGGAAGCTTTGTTTTCCTGATCTGTATTTTTGTAGGCGGCTATGCCGTGGCACCACTATTCAGGAGGCAGTGGCATGATTAGTACCATGTACCAACTGGACTCCCTCGATTCCGCCAAGGCCTTCCTTGCGTCGCTATTGATTGGGATGGTCTTTGGGTTTTTCCTGGAACGGGCCGGGTTCGGGTCGAGCAGAAAACTATCAGGCGTGTTCTATTTCAGTGACATGACGGTCATCAAGGTGATGTTCACCGCCGTGGTCACTGCGGCACTCGGCTTGGCCTGCTGCAGGTCGCTCGGCATCATTTCCATCAATGAAATCTATCTCATGCCCACCGTCTACGGCGCCTACAGTGTCGGCGGACTGATCTTCGGGGTCGGGTTTGTGATGGCAGGCTGGTGCCCCGGCACGGCCTCCACCGGCCTGGCCAGCGGCAAGATCGACGCCCTGATCTTCCTGCTAGGGGTCGTGATCGGCTCGGTTGCTTTCAATGAAATGTTCGGACTGATCAAACCCCTCTACGAGTCGGGCCAACGTGGCATTCTTTTCATCGATGATACCCTCGGCATCAGCATGGAGACATTCAATGTCTGCCTCAGCGTTGCGGCGGTCGCCATGTTCTGGGGTTGCGAATGGATTGAAAGACGCAAGACAGGCCGACCGCTCGGCGAGGGTAATTCCGTCTTGAAGGCAGTCTCGGTCGCGCTCCTGACCCTCGCCATGGCCCTGCTGGCAGTGACGACGGGCCGGCCGACCAGCCCACCACCCGGAGCACCCCCCCCGGAATCCCAGTTGCTGGGCGCCGTCGAAATGGGGCTGGACCACGTCGAGCCCGAGGAACTGGCGGATCGCATGCTCCGGCATGAGCCCGGACTGATCGTCGTCGATATCCGCCCCGCCGCCGAATACCAGGGCTATCACCTGCCCAATGCCCTGAACATCGCCATGAAGGACCTCCACCAGGCACTTCATCCCTACAAAAACACAGGCACAATCGTGCTCTATTCCAATGGCATGACCCATCCCGTCCAGGCCAGGGATTCACTCTATCGCAGCGGCTACAGGAACGCCTACATCCTGACTGACGGACTGAACGGCTTCATCAATCGCTGCCTGAAACCGACCTCACTCCGCGATGAAATGCTTCCGCCTGAGACGGCCGACCAAGTCAGGGCATGGAGGGCGTTTTTTCTGGGTTTGACAGCGCCGCAGAAAAAAGCCGGCCCTGCCGACAAACCGGTGTCGGAGAACCTGTTGGTCGATGCCGATTGGTTGGAGCAACAGCTCGACCGGGCCGACACGAAGATACTCGATCTGCGCCCCCAGCCTGAATACAACACAAGCCACATCGCCAACTCCCTAGCCTTGAACACCGAGCACCTCAGGATGAACCGGGGAGGCGTCGGCTCAATGCTGCAACCCGGCGACATGCTCGCCCGACACGCTTCTTCCATGGGGATTCGTCCCGGTGACACCGTCGTGATCGTCTATGGTGCAAAGACCCAGGACGCTACCCTGGCAGGCATCGCCCTGGAACGGCTCGGCCACAGCTCCTACAAAATCCTGAACGGTGGCTTCGCCGCCTGGACGTCAGCCGGCAAACCCGTAGTGACCGAGCTGCCCCAGGTGGTCGCCTCCGACTACCCCAGCCCCGGCCCGGACGCGTTCACCGTCGACTACCGGACGGTGAGGGGCTACGTGGCATCCGACAAAGGAATCATCCTGGACGTCCGCCCTGCCGACTACTTCAACGGCACCAAATCCAACGAAGCGCGGGCCGGCCACATCCCCGGGGCGATCAACCGACCCTATACCGAAGACCTCACCCAGGTGAACGAGGTGCCCCGGCTCAAACCGGTCGGGGAACTCGCCAAGGCCTACGACCAAATCATCCCTTCAAAAGACACCACCGTGATCATCCATTGCCGCACCGGACACCAGGCCAGCCAGACTTTCCTTGTCCTGAAACGATTGTTAGGCTACCAAAATATCCTTTGGTTCGATGCCGGCTGGAGCCAGTGGGCCTCCATCAAGGAATTGCCCGCCGAGTGAACCGAGAATACAACCCGGCAACAAACTAACAGATACGGGACGCGGACAAATGGGTCGGGTAATGCCGCACGTGTAAGTTTAGGTTTCCCTTTAAGCCAACTTTATTGTTCGAAATCCCGCAACCGGCAGGCAGCGGGAATTTCTGTGTCACGAATAGAACATCTTGGTGCGGGCGGATGAACACGTAAGTGATTAAGCAAGAATAACGTGTCTCGCATCGACCCCATACTTCGCCCCGGTCAGAAATTGCTCTCATACCTCCCTAGTCACGTAGCTACTTACACGATCAGGTGCCGTTGATCCGAAGATCAGTCCACTTTTTGTGTAACCTTTTTGCCTCGGCCCTTATCTATACATAAGGAAGTCGTGGCATCATGCACCGCCCGTGTTGATTCATGGCGATGCCCGATTCTCATTCCGAATTTCAATAACCATAAAAATAACAAAAAATAACATGAGCTCATCCCACTTATATAAACGGTCCGAAACCAAATTCGCTTGGAATCGATTTTGTCGTTGTTTGTCGATCATGGTGTTGTTGTGCCTGGGCAACCAGGCTGAAGCACAGGTACCTGATTTAACTGCAGGCGGTGTGCCCGGCGATGCGGCCTACATCAACCTCGGCCCCACAGGCATGGAGGGATGGATCCATAACGGTGGATCCGGTAAAATGAACGAGACCGGAGACGCCCGCCAAATCCTGGTGACTGCGGTGGATGCCGGAT
>JARFRT010000133.1 GCA_029287105.1 Akkermansiaceae bacterium
GCGCCGGCCAAGTCGGCCGGATCGAGCGTGCCGCTGGGAGCGGCAGTGCCTGAGATCAGCGTGTAGGTGCCGTTCTGTAAGCCACCAAGGGCGGTGAAGTTGAAGTCGCCGAAGCCGAGAACCTCGGTGCCGATGGTCAGCGTGCCGGTGACGGCAATCTTGTCGCTGGCGGCAATCGTATCGAGCTCGAAGTCGAGCAAGCCAGCGTCTCCGGCGGGTGCCGAGATGTCGAGGTCGCCACCGACTGAGAGCGTGCCCACCGAAGCTCCGGGGGCGACATTCGCGCCGGCCGCAACGGAGACGCTGCCGCCAATCGTGCCGGTGCCACCGAGCGTGCTGGTCCCGTTGACGGAAACCGCGCTACCAGCGGCGGTCGAGCCGTTGATCAGCAGGGTGCCGCCGTTGATGGTGGTCGCGTTAGTGTAGGTGTTGACACCTCCGAGCGCCCAGGTCGAGGCGCCGGTCTTGACCAGGCCGATGTAGCCCGTCGTCCCGGCGTCGTTGTCCTGGATCACGCCCTGGATCTCGTTCACTCCGCCCGCATAGCTGCCACCGAGGGTCAGCGAGCGGTCATCAGCGACACCCGCGACGGCGGCATTGAAGGTAGCGGCGGTGAAGGTCAGCGCACCGGTGCCGTCGTTGACGATCAGAGCGCTGCCGTTGTAGTTGTTCGACGTGTGACCGATCTCGATGTTCCGGTTGGTGCTGTTCCCCGCGCCGGTGTAGAGCAGGGTGCCATGGTAGTTATCGTTACGTCCGAGTTGGATGGCGCCACTGGCCGGCGCTCCGATGCTACTATTGACGCCATAGTCAGCGATCGAGCCAATGCTGAGCGTCCCGCGAAGAACATCCGTTGTTCCTGTGTAGCTGTTGTCGCCGGTCAAGATCCATTTTCCGGTGCCGTTCTTCTCGATCCGGAGGGCGGAACTGGTGCCATTCGCGATGTCACTCGCGATCGAGTTGTCGCCTGTGTTGTTGCCTTGGAGTAGGAGACCCACCGAGCTTGAACCGGTGTCCACCACGAGGTCGGCGATGGTGATCGTGTTGCTAGCCGTGGCGTTGTTATTCGTAAGGAAGGCCGTGCCCAGCGCCTTGATCTGGAGCTGGCGGTTGGCGAAATTCAGCGGTGCGACGGCGGTGGAGTAGAGCTCAAGTCCCGCAGTCCGGCTGCTACTCTGGGCTATGAACTGGATCGGTTGGCTGCTGTCGGGCAGGCTGTTGACCCTGATCACGCCCCTCAAGATTACTGTGCCAGTGATCGTGTTGGCGTTGTTGCCAAGCCAGACCATGTAACCGCCGTTGCCGGCACCGTTACCGGTGCCCTGACCACAATCCAAGGTGGTGGTGTCGTCACCGGAAACCACGCCCATGAGGCCAGCGGTGTAATACTGGTTTGCGCTGTCGATTCCAGCAATGACTCCCGGATTTACATGGAAGTTATTGGGGAACTGCGGATACTGTCCATACCTTGGGAGGAGGTCACCTCCGTTGAAGGTCACATCGGCCGTGCCAAGGGAGCCATTGTGAGCATACAACCGGCCTGCGTTGATGAGCGTGCCGCCGCTGTAGGTGTTGGCTCCCGAAATTTCGAGGCGTTTGCTGCCATTCTTCTCCAGCGACAGTGAGGCCGCTCCGCCATCTTCCAGCGAGGTGCTCAAGAGTGTATCGCTCGAAGAAGTTACGCTCAGGGTCACATCGGTGGTGGCGTGACCGTTCTGCAAAACTCCGCCGGTGCCGACCAGGTTGCCCATGGTCGCGTCGAAGCCGTTGAGTTGGACGGTGCCCGGACCCTTGATGTCGAGCGAGTTGGTCGAGGTCAAAGCGCTGTTCAGGGTCAGCGTTCCGCCCGCGCCGCCAAGGCGGTAGTTGGTGCCATTCGGAGTGAGCGTTCCCGTGTAGTTTACGGTACCCACGGCGCCGAAATAGGCCCCGGTGAGGCCTGGGGTATCCAAGTCAAAATCGGTGGCCGCCTGGTTGTCAGCGGCGACGGTGCCTGACGATGCGGGGATGACCCGGTCGAGGGCGGTCGCGACGTCCGTTGCGGTGCCGAATGAGGCCCCGAAGGCCATGACCCCAGAGGAGTTCAGTGTCACGTTCTCACCTGTGCCGATGATCGAAGCAGGAGACTCAAACTGAGTAAGTCCGGCGTTCAAAATCACACTGGCATTGGGGGCTCCGGAATTGTCGGCATCGAGAACGAGTGTTCCGCCGCCTGTTTTGGTGAAGTTCCAGGGATTGGTGTCATCGGTGATCGGTGTTTGGATGGTGGCGGTGAGCCCTGTCGCGACACTCGTCACGTTGTCGCCAGTCAGGTTGAGCGCGCCGGAAGCTCCTTCGACAAGCGTGGCGCTACCGTTCACGAAATCCAGCGAGGTGATGTCCTGACTGCCAACTACCGTCACGTCATACGCTCCGGTCGCGTCGTCACCGGCGGAAAAGACCGCTGGAGCGCCTGCTGACCAGGCGGAGACCGAACCTCCAGCGCCTCCCGTGGCGTCGGAGTTCCACTTGGTCAGGCTGTTGTCCCAAGTATCGCTGGGTGTGGCACCGCCCGCGCCCGCGACCGTGCCGTCGGTGTCCCAGTAGAGGTTGGCCGTGGAAGCAAGTCCGATGTGGAAGACCCGATCGCGCCCGGTGTCGGCCGAGATCACTGCCGGATCGCCGTCGGCACGAGTGTAGCGGTAGGATCCAGCCACACTGTCCGTGGTGTTGTATCGGAAATAGGGAATACCGCTTTGGTAAGCCCCGCCACTGGTCATTTGCACATCAATGCCGTAGTGCGTGCCGGCCGCCAGGAGCACGGGGGTGTCAAGAGTCCAGGTGAACCAATCTCCCGCATTCCATGGTCCGGTCGAAGTGTGGCCCGTTTCATTAACGATGGTGGTCGTGCTGGTGCCGGAGATTGAGACGACCCGGACATTCCAGACCTTGTTGGCAGGGCTGGCCGCACTCGTGCCGTTTACCTGCATCGAGAACGAGGTGAGGTAGGCACCGGAAGCGTCAGTCGTGAACGACTGACCGTGGTTGGTTGTGTCAGTCCAGGTCTTGTCGGAGCTGGTGGACGTATAAGACAGTTCCGAGATGTCTGCACTGGTCACGTCGGGAGTTGCTGGGCCGACCGTGACGGGGCCAGCGTAGCAGGGGGACAAAGTGAAGGCGAGCGCCATGGCGTAGGCGGATAGGTGGGTGCATGTTCGGTTTTTCATTATTCTTTGGTCGCTGTGGTTATGTTTGCTTGGTTGTAGGTAGTTCCGGGAAATGGATCGGCGTGGTGTGTTCAGTTGCCGGGGGTAGCGGCGGGATTTTGTGTGAAGAAATCAAGTTGGAATATCAGAAATACCGAGCCTGAATATTGGGGATTACGACTACACGTCCAATCTCCCCGCCTGTCTATGAATTTTCTTCTCGCAACTTGGCCGGATTTCGGCCAGGATCGGCCACATGTCTGGAATCCGTTTTTTGTCGCTGGCCGAGCAAGTCGCCGAGTATCTGCGCGGGGAGTTGACGGGGGGGCGTTGGACCGTAGCCATGCCGGGGAAGCATCGGCTCGCGGAAGAATTGGAGGTTAACAACAAGA
>JARFRT010000380.1 GCA_029287105.1 Akkermansiaceae bacterium
TGGCGCTCGAGGTGACCCGCGTATTTGAACTCGATTTCGATCAGGGGCCAGAGGGTTGCGGGTGCCTGGGAGAGGATTTCCTGGGGCAGGGGGTGCCAGGAATTCTCCGAACGGCGGAACCAGCGGTCGAGCTTGACTCCCTCATGGGAAATCGTCGGAACAAGGGTTTTGGCGGCTTCCAGATCGGCTGTTTTGCCGATGATGCGTTCGGCGCGGAGGCCCGAAACGAGGCCGTTTTCGATGGCGAGGGGGGTAAGGCGGAGGTCGGCGTTGTCCTGGCGGAGGAGAAGTCGGTATTCGGCGCGGGAGGTGAACATGCGATAGGGTTCGGTGGTGCCTTTGGTGACGAGGTCATCGATCATGACGCCGATGTAGGCCTGGTCGCGTCGCAGGACGAAACCGGGTTGATTGAGCACTTTGAGGGCGGCGTTGGCGCCGGCCATGAGGCCCTGGGCGGCGGCTTCCTCGTAGCCCGATGTACCGTTGATCTGGCCTGCGAAATAGAGGCCTGAGACGCGCTTGGTTTCGAGGGTGGGGGTGAGTTGGGTGGGCGGGCAGTAGTCGTATTCGACGGCATAGCCGGGTCGGACGATCTGGGCATTTTCCAGACCGGGGATGGAGTGGATGAAGGCGAGCTGGACCTCATAGGGGAGGGAAGTGGACACGCCATTGATGTAATATTCGCGGGTATGGCGCCCCTCGGGTTCCAGGAAGACCTGGTGGCGGTCTTTTTCGGCGAATTTCACGACCTTATCCTCGATCGACGGGCAGTATCGGGGGCCCGGACCCTCGATTTTCCCGCTGTACATGGGCGACTTATCGAGGTTATTACGGATGATATCGTGGGTTTCGGGGGTGGTGTAGGTGATGTGGCAGGGGATTTGTTCCACGTGGAACGATTCGGCCGGATTGGCACCGGGGGGTGGGGGGGTGGTCGGGCTTGGGCGGCCGTTCAGGGTATGGATGTCGTTGGGCCCCTTGGTCAGGGTGTCGGCGAGAAACGAGAAAAAGGGCGGGGGGGAGTCGCCGTGTTGCGCCTCGGTCTGGCTGAAATCGATGGACGAGCCGTTGATCCGGCACGGGGTTCCGGTTTTGAAGCGTTCGACCTGGAAGCCGAGTTGGTGCAGGGAGTCGGAGATGGTGGAAGTGGCGTCGCCCATGCGGCCGCCAATTTCATTTTTCAGGCCGACGTGCATGAGGCCGCGCATGAAGGTGCCGGCCGAGAGCACGACGGAGCGCGCGTTGATCTGCATTTGCAGGGTGGTGGTGATGCCGGTGATGCTGTCGTTTTCGACGAGGAGTTCGGCGACGTTGGCCTGGTGGAGGTCGATGCCGGGGGTGGACTCGAGGGTATGCTTGATCCGGAACTGGTAGGCTTTTTTATCGCATTGTGCGCGCGGGGCGCGGACTGACGGGCCTTTGCCTGCGTTGAGCATGCGGAATTGGATGCCGGTGGCATCGGTATTGAGGCCCATGGCGCCGCCGAGGGCGTCGATTTCGCGCACCATGTGCCCTTTGGCCAGTCCGCCGATGGCGGGATTGCATGACATGGCGCCGATGGTATCGAGGTTCTGGGTGAGCACGGCGACGCTGCAGCCGAGGCGGGCGGCGGCGAGAGCGGCCTCGACTCCGGCGTGGCCGGCGCCGATCACGAGCACATCATAGTGTTTAGGGTATTGGAACACGGGGCTATTTAACCTGTAAACGTCAAGTTACCAACTCAAAATAGAGCCGTTCCGGTGCGGTGGGGCGTGGCTGCGCGTGGGTTTTGCCGGTCGATGGCGCGAATGTTCCACGTGGAACCTCGCAGATTTCGCAGGGTGACCGGAGGAGGATGTGCGGCTGATTTCAGAGAATATGAAGATGCAAAGCAGTTGTCTCCGGGCGCTAGCGGGAGTAGGTTGGACCGCTATGAAAAGAATAATTGCTGCGATAGACTTCTCCGATGCGAACAAGCCGGTGGTTGAGGTGGCGACCAAGCTGGCCAAGGCGCTGGGTGAGGGGCTTCATCTGGTGCATGTGGTCGAGGCTGAGCCGACCTATGCGGCCTATGGGTTTTCTCCGGACGAGTTCCCGGCGATGCATGAGATTCAGCTGGAGTCGGTGACCCGGGCGGAGAGCAAGCTCCAGGAAATTGCCTCTGAGGTTGGCCTCGAGGGGGTGCAGACGAAGGTGTTGCAGGGCCAGCCCTTGTATTCGCTGCTGGAATACGCGAAGGAAGTGGATGCTGACATGCTGGTGCTTGGCTCACATGGTCATGGTTTTCTGGGAAGTTTGTTGCTGGGGAGTGTGGCGGAAGGCTGTGTGAGAAAGTCGCAGATTCCGGCATTGATTGTCCCGGTAGGGAAAAGTTCCAAGTCTTGACCGCCGGATAGCGGGGGTGATCAGTTGCAAATACCAAACGCCAAACACCAAAAAGGGAGCGGATGGTGCGGCCTGGAGGCCGCGAGACGATCGCTGTACGGGCTTGCGCAATGCTGCTGATTAGGGCATGGATAGACTCATATGTTTGAGGTTCGAGACAAACCGGAGATGGTGGAACGGGCGTTGCTGGTGCGAATTTATTCGGACCGGCGCGAGGAGGAGGAGGAGGCATCGCTTTTGGCGGAGCTGAGTGAGCTTGTGTCCACCTTGGGCATTGGCGTGGTGGAGTCGTTGTTTGTTCACACCCGGGCGTTTCACCGGAAATACCTCTGTGGCACGGGCAAGGCCCAGGAGGTGGTGGATCTGGCCAAGGCGCATGAGTGCGATTGCATTGTTTTTGACAACATGTTTTTGCCCTCGCAGCAGCGGTGCTGGGAGGAGTTGGCGGACATGTGTGTGATTGATCGTGAGGAGGTGATCCTGGATATTTTCTCGAAGCGGGCGCACACGAAGGAAGCCCGGCTTCAGGTTGATCTGGCGAAGATGCAGTATTCGCTGCCCAGGCTGACACGGATGTGGGGGCACCTTGACCGCGAGGGTGGCGCCAGTGGCGGCGGCAAGGGCGGCGGCGGTGCGTCGCGGGGTATGGGTGAGCAGCAAGTGGAAGTGGACCGGCGCCTGGCGAGGACACGGATTGACCAATGTAAACGCGAGCTGGCGGAAGTGAGGAAGCAGAGGAGTACGCGGCGGAAGGAGCGTGAGAAGCAGGGCATGCCCTGTGCGGCAATCGCCGGATACACCAATGCGGGCAAGTCCACCTTGCTAAACCGGTTGTCGGGATCGGATGTGATGGCGAAGGACATGTTGTTTGCCACGTTGGATACGACGACGCGGGCGATCGAGCTGCCGGACGGCCAGCCGCTGCTGCTTACCGACACGGTCGGTTTTGTCAGGAATCTACCCCACCGGCTGGTGGAGGCATTCAAGGCGACCTTGGAGGAATCGGTGCTGGCGGACTTCATTATCCATGTTGTCGACGCCTCGTCGCCGGAAGTGGAGAAGCTGTATGAGACAACGATCGGGGTATTGGCAGAGCTTGGGGCGGGGGACAAGCCGATGATCACGGTGTTGAACAAGATTGACGTGCTGAATGATCCGGTGAAGTTGGCGGGCTTGGAAGTGACATTTCCGAATACGATTTCGGTGAGTGCCAAGACGGGTTTCGGGATGGATGAGCTGCTGGCCAAGTGTGCGGAGATGCTCGCGGACCGGGTGCGGACGGAAACGTATCGGGTTCCGCAGAAGCGGGGTGAACTCACCGGGTTATTGCACCGCGAGGCAAAAGTGTTAGAGACGGAATACGACGGCAACGATGTGATTATCAGAGCGGTGGTTCCGGCGAGTGTTGCCGGCAAGCTACGGGATTTTGCCGTGTAGATTGCAGGGTCTGGCTGTCGCTTTGGGACCCTGCGACAAGGCGGGGCCAGATTGTAGCGACCGAAACCTACACGGGACTTGATGGGTGCCAGACCCGGGAAGGCAAGATGGGCTGGGTTGATTGACCGGTATTCGACAAGCGCGCCTCGGCGGCGGGAAGATCGGCGGCGGGATTCGAGCCAAAGGTGCTTCTTCGTATTTTTGAATGGCTGCCGGCTATTCTATTCGCGCGTGTGGAAATATGTGGCATTCTATACGCACAAGGTGCTGATGAGATTGTTGCTATTGCTGTTGTTGGGGGGTGTTGTTGTGGCAGCGCAGGAGGATGCTGTACGTATGGAGGAGGGGATAGGCATCGCGGCTGAGAAAAAGGAAATGGCTGCGGAGGCTGTCGGGGCGGAGGCTGTCGGGGCAGGGAATGAGAAAGCGCTGGAGATTCCCAAGGACAGGGATGGCGCGGTGAGATTACAAATTTTCCTCGATCAGAAGCATTTTGGCCCGGGGTTTATTGACGGAAAACCGGGGATGTTCACCCAATTGGCCATTGAGAATTACAACGCCAGTATGGGCAGGGACAAGGGGGATCTGCGGGTGGTGGAGGAATCTCAGAAGGGCGTGGAGCGGGTTTACGCCACCGCGATTATCCCTAAAGTGGTCGAGCGATATGTGGATGCGACTTTACCGAGAAAAAGGTCCTTGCAGGCGAAAAGAAATTCGATGCCATATCGCAGTGTGGCGGAGTTTATGGCGGAGCGGTATCACACATCGGA
>JARFRT010000265.1 GCA_029287105.1 Akkermansiaceae bacterium
GTCCCCATCATCAACAACCTGACCGCCATGTGCTGGCTGATCGCCGCCTTTGCCGCTGTCTACGTCTTTATCGGTGGTCTCAAAGCCTGCGCCTGGACCGACCTCATCTGGGGTGCCGCACTCATTCTCGGCGGTGCCGTTGTCATGTGGTTCGCCTTCCAGACCATCGCCGACAAGCCCGCAGACGAACTCATCCTTACCAAAGTTGCCAACTCGGAGGCCACGGCGGCCGACCTTGAAGGCGCCTCCGCCTGGGAACGGATCAAGCTGCTCAACGACGGCGTCCGGGGCGAAGCCGAAGCTACCAACGGCCCGAACGGGTCTGGCGGAAAAATGCACATGATCCGGCCCAAGGAAGACACCGACATTCCATGGACGGCGCTCCTCATCGGCCTCTGGATTCCCAACTTCTTCTACTGGGGACTCAACCAGTATATTGTGCAGCGAACACTCGGCTCCAAGTCACTGGCAGAAGGTCAAAAGGGTATCGTATTTGCCGCGATGCTCAAACTCATCATCCCCTTCATTGTCGTCATTCCCGGCATTCTCGCCTTCAACCTTTTCTCCTCCGATCTCCACGGTTCAGCCTCGGAGAAAAACATCAAGGCACTTGAGGAAATCGGCGCGAAGCAAACCATCGTCGTCGATGAAGCCTTCGTAAAACTCCAGCCGGATCTGGTTCCCGGCATCATTGACCATAACAAAGCCCTTGCAGGCATCCCAGCAGATGTCGATCCCGACGCCGCACCCGTTGTCCTCGCATCACTGATCAACAGCCTGTCCAACAAAGCCCTCGCCAAAGACGACACACTCTCAAAAGGAGCCAACCTCGTGGGCTACGACTATGATGCCGCCTTCCCTGTGCTCGTTAGAAACCTGATCAAACCACACCCGCTGATCTCATGGTTCGTTCTGGCTGCGCTCTGCGGAGCTGTCATCAGCTCACTGGCATCCATGCTGAACTCCGCATCCACCATCGCAACCATGGACCTCTACGCTAAGTTTTCCGGAGAGACCGATTCACACAAACTTGTTAAAGTCGGTCGGTTCTTTGTGGTCATCTTCGTACTTCTTGCGGCACTGGTGGCACCGAAACTCGATAACTTCGGCAGCATCTTCAAGTACATCCAGGAGTTCCAAGGGTTCATCTCCCCAGGTATCCTCGCCGTCTTCATCTTCGGTTTCTTCTCCCCGCGCACCCCACGCTGGTTTGGTGTCGTTGGAATTGTTACCAACATCGTCGCCTACGCCTCCTTCAAATGGGTCCTCGGCCCATGGATCGCAGGCAACGGCTGGTGGTATGCCCAGGAAATCGCCTTCCTCGACCGCATGGCCATCTGCTTCTTCATCGTCCTGATCATCGGTATCGTCATCACTGTTCTGAAGCCGATGGAAAAACCTGTTCAGCTTCCTGAAAACAAGGAAATCTGCCTCGAGGGATCCAAGGGTGCCAAAGTAGTCGGTGTTGCCGTCTGCGTCTTCACCATCGCCCTCTACTACATCTTCTGGTAATCCAACCAACCCCGGGCCACCGACTCAATGCATGGCCCCAACACCCGTTGGGGCCATTTTTTCTCCCACCACGCCTCCCCGGAGGCACAATCCCGACTCCCGACTCCCGACTCCCGACTCCCGACTTCCCAATGGATATCAACACGCTCACCCACGAGGCCCAATCCGCGTTCAAGGCGACTTTTGAAAACGACGCCACCATCACCGCTGCCGCTCCGGGCCGCGTCAACCTGATTGGTGAGCACATCGACTACTGCGACGGCTTTGTCCTGCCCTTCGCCCTCGAACAAAATATCGTCATCGCCGCCGCCCCCAACGGCACGTCCACCGCCCGCCTCGCCTCGTCCATGGGCGGCGACACCGTCGAAATCGACCTCGTCGGCGACATCCTCGAATCCACCCCGAAATGGGCCAACTACCCACGCGGCGTGATGCAGTACTTCCGCGAGCAAAACGGCTGCACCCTGCCCGGCTTCGATGCCTACATCACCTCCAACGTTCCCGCCGGCGGCGGCCTCTCATCCTCCGCCGCCTTCGAACTCGCCGTCGCCACCCTGCTCGAAGGCCTCACGGCAATCACCATGGACACCCGGGAAAAAGCCCTGCTCGCCCAAAAGGCCGAACACAACTACGCCCACGTCCCCTGCGGCATCATGGACCAGTTCGCCTCCGCCTTCGGCGAAAACAACCACCTCGTCCTGATCGACTGCCAATCCGGCCAGCCCACCCTCGTCCCCTTCGAAAACCCCGACCTCACCGTCATCGTCGCCAACACCTGCGTCGCCCATGAGCTCTCCGACGGAGGCTATGCCGCACGCAGAAAAAATACCGAGGACGGCCTCGCCATCATCGGCAAAAACAGCTGGCGCGATGTCAGCCAAGACGACGTTGAATCCGCGAAGGATCAAATGGACGACACCACCTACCGCCGCTCCCGCCACGTCGTCGGCGAAATCCAACGCGTCATGGACGCGGTCAAGGCACTCGAATCCAATCATTTCGCCGCGCTCGGCACCCTGATGGATGCGTCCCACACCTCGCTGCGCGACGACTTCGAGGTGTCCTGCGAGGAACTCGACATCATGGTGGAAATCGCCCAGTCCATCGGCACGGACGGCGGCGTCATCGGCTCCCGCAGGACCGGCGGCGGCTTCGGCGGCTCCACCGTCACCCTCTGCGAGTCATCCAAGGCTGACGCCATTATCGCCGCCCTCCACACGCAGTACGAATCCCGCACGGGAATCACCCCCGAGATCTTCACCTCACGTCCGAGCCAGGGAGCAAGAATCCTCGAAGGAACATCCCACGGAAAACAGGTCTTACAATCCTCTCCCGAGGAGTTAGACCCCATCGGATAACTCCCCGTTTCACCCCATCCTCCAACATCCAGGCAAGGCACACCCGTGAACTGGCCAGATGATCAAACATGGCACGCTTTATCACTGGACACATCGTCCACGTGAGCGGCGGCACCGTTCTCGGCTATCGTCATACCGGCGGCGATAATCCGCCAACCAAGCCGGGTTAACCCCACTCATCCCATGACCTCACGCGAGCGTATTCTCTCCGCCATTGCTCACCAGGAGCCCGACAAGGTTCCCATTGATCTCGGCGCCACGCCCTCATCCGGAATATCCGCCATCGCCTACAACAGCCTGAAACAGCACCTTGGCATGGATGGCGGCCAAACCCGCATCTACGACGTCGTACAACAACTCGCCCAACCCGAGGACAGCATCCTCGACCGGTTCGGTATCGACGCCGTCGACCTTGGCCGCACCTTCAACACATCCGACGACGACTGGCATGAGGTCAACCTTTTCGATGGCAGCAAAGCCCAGTACCCCGCCTGGTTCAAACCGGACCCAGCACCCGACGGCGGCTGGCGGTCACATGCCCCGGACGGCACCGAAATTGCCATCCAACTCAAGGGCATGAACTACTTCGATCAAAGCTACTTCCCGTGGCTCGATGACTACCCGGTGGACCTCTCCAGCCTGCCTGACGAAATGGCCAAAGTCCTCTGGGCCGCCCTGGCCCACAGCCCGTGGGACCACGCCGGCGACGACGGGTTCTGGGACACGCTGCGTGCCAACACAATCGCCCTGCGCGAACAATCCGACCGCGCCATCATGGTCGTGGTCGGATGCAATCTGTTTGAATGGGGCACCTTCCTGCGCCGGATCGACAACTTCCTCATGGATCTGTTAGCCGAACCCGAGGAAGTTGAAAAACTGCTCGAGGCGCTGATGCAAATCCACATGGCCACCCTGGAAAAAGTCTGCCGTGCCGTCGGCGACATCGCCGACATCTGCCGCTTCGGCGACGACCTCGGCATGGACACCGGACCGTTCATGTCGCCCGCTACCTACCGCAGCCTGTTCAAACGGCACCACACCCGACTCTGCGACTACGTGCACAAGCACTCGTCCATGCACACCTTCCTGCACTCGTGCGGCTCGATCCATGCGCTCATGCCCGACCTCATCGAGGCTGGCTTCGACATCATCAACCCGGTGCAAACGGCCTGCCGCAACATGGAGCCGGACCGACTGAAAAAGGACTTCGGCAACGACATCACCTTCTGGGGTGGCGGCGCAGACACCCGCGTCGCCATCAATCACGGCACCCCGGCCACCGTCCGGGAACACGTGCTGGAAAGGCTCGACATCTTCTCTCCGGGCGGCGGGTTCGTGTTTAATACCGTGCATAATATCCTCCCCGATGTGCCGCCGGAAAACATCGTCGCCATGTACGACGCCATCGCCGAGTTCAATACAGCCGGAAGCTAAAACACACCAGCAAAGCTACCCATCCATCCCATGATCCGCCCCACCCTCATCCTGTTAGCCTCCTGCCTGCTCCCGCATTCCCTTCAGGCCGACCACCTGCTCTGGTATCAACAAGCCGCTGCCAGCTGGAACGAGGCGCTGCCGGTAGGCAACGGCCGCATGGGTGCCATGGTTTTTGGCAAGCCCGACAACGAACGCATCCAACTCAACGAGGACTCGATGTGGGCCGGCGAACGCAAAGATGTCAAACTCGCCATCGGCACTCCCGCCGACCTCGCCGAGATGAGGCAGCTCATCGATGACAACAAGCTCGCCGAGGCCGACCAGGAAATTGTCAAACGTTTCTCCCGTGGCGGCGTCCGGCGCTCCCACCAAACACTCGGCGATCTTCACATCGATTGGAAAAACACCGAAAAACCAGCCACCGGGTACCGCCGTCAACTCGACCTGAAAACCGGTATCGCCACCACCACCTGGAAGCGCGGCGACACGACCTTCACCCAGGAAGTCTTCTGCTCGAACCCGGACGAGGCCCTCTTAATCAAACTCAGCGCCAATGGCCCGGAATCCCTGCACTTCGATATCAGCCTCGACCGCCCGCTCGACCATGGCACAACCACCCATCAGGTCAAAGCCAGCACCCACGGCAAGGTCCGATCCCTGACCATGACCGGCCAGGTCACCCAGGTCAAAGCCAAGCTGCAGACCAAAGCGGTCACAGGCATGAAAGGCTGCCACTTCGCCGCTAACCTGGATGCCGTATCAGATGGTGGCAGCATCAAAATTGCCAAACAACAACTCCAGGTCAGCGGAGCGCAAACTGTCTACCTGAAACTCACTGCAGGCACCGACTTCGGCGGAAAGAAAATCAACATTAAACCTAACAACACCAGCAGCGCGACCCTCCCTGAAAAATTCAGCACCCTGCGCACTCGCCACATCAAAGATCACGCAACACTTTACAACCGCTGCAATCTTGACCTCCCATCGTCGCCGGAGCGCGCCCAACTGCCGACCGATCAACGCCTCGCGCGACTCAGGAAAGACGGCAACGACCCGGGTCTCGACGCCCTGATCTTTCACTACGGCCGCTACCTCCTCATCGCCTGCTCCCGCACCAATGGCAACCCGGCCAACCTGCAAGGCCTCTGGAACGAACATATCAACGCGCCCTGGAACAACGATTACCACCTCAACATCAACCTGCAGATGAACTACTGGCCCGCCGAGGTCACCAACCTCAGCGACACCCACAAACCCGTCTTCACCTGGATGCAGGAACTCGCGAAAAATGGTGCCGTCACCGCCAAAAAACAATACGGCATGCGCGGCTGGGTCGCCCACCACGCGTCCGAACTCTTCGCCCAAACCGTGATGAAATCCGCACGCACCAAATGGGGCGGCTGGATCCACGGCGGCGGGTGGATGTGCCAACACGTCTGGGACCACTACGACTTCACACGCGACCAAAAATTCCTCAAGGATATCGGCTACCCACTGCTCGCAGGCCAGGCACGGTTCTACCTCGACTGGTTGGTCGAGAAAGACGGCAAACTCATCTCCTACCCGGAATCATCACCCGAAAACGGCTTTCTCGACGAAAATAAAAAATACGTCGCCGCCTGCGCCAAAGCCGCCATGGGACAACAGATCATCACCGAACTGCTCACCAACACGCTGGCCGCCGCCAAGGTGCTCGGCGTCGATGACGACCTCACAAAGGAAATTCAATCCGCCCTGCCGAAACTCGACAGCGGCCAGCACATCGGCCCGGACGGCCGACTGCTTGAGTGGGACAAACCCCGGCCCGAAGCCGAAATCGGCCACCGCCACCTCAGCCACCTCTACGGGTTCCACCCCGGCACCAGCATCACCCGGGAGAAAACTCCCGAACTCCTCGCGGCCGCCAAAAAATCCATCGACATCCGCGAGCAGAATGGCTCGGTCGGCACCGGCTGGTCACGCGCGTGGGCGATCAACATCTACGCCCGTCTGCGCGACGGCGACACCGCCCACCACCACCTCAACGAAATGCTCCGCACCCAGACGATGAATAACGGTTTCAACAGCATCTTCGGAATCAAACGCCAAACGTTCCAAATCGAAGCCAACCTCGGTGCCACCGCCGGCGTGGCCGAAATGCTCGTGCACTCACACGGCGGCCTA
>JARFRT010000482.1 GCA_029287105.1 Akkermansiaceae bacterium
TGTGTGCAGAGTGGGGATGCCGAGTCCGGGCTGTATGTGCTGAAGTGATGGGATGGTGTTGATGTCGTGACAATTGCCCTGGGTTTTCACACGTTGGGGTAAGGTCATTTGTGTCAGGCTGCTGTCGGATCGTGGATGTGATTAGGGGCTTCGCCAGCGGGTGAGGTCATGACTGAGACGGTCATGCCACTTGGCGTGATAGAGACGTTGTTCTTCTGCACTTGGCATTATTGTTCCAAATTTGCGTGTGGGGTAATCGCGCTTGGAGGGGGCGGTATATAAATAAAAAAAGCCCCGCTGGTTGATCCAGCGGGGCTTTGGGAAAATGGATTGGTGTCCGGGCAGGCTTAGCTGGCTTCAGCAAGCTTCACATTGACGCGACGACCGTTCTTGTCGAAGTAGACGTTGCCTTCAACACCGGCATGGATGGTGTAATCCCTGCCCATGTAGACGTTATTGCCGGGGTGCCACTTGGTGCCGCGCTGACGGATGATGATGTTGCCGGGAATGACAACCTCGCCGCCGAATTTCTTGACGCCAAGACGCTTGCCGCGTGAATCGCGACCGTTCTTGACGGAACCTTGTCCTTTCTTATGAGCCATGGTGGTAAGTAGTTGGAATTAAAATGGATTGAATCGAGCTGGTTTAGCTGATGCTGGTGATTTCCAGCTTGGTGAGACTGCGGCGGTAGCCCTTGGTCTTGTGGTAACCCTGGCGGCGCTTGAACTTGAACGCAACACCCTTCTTGCCGCGGAACTGATCGACGACCTTGGCGGTGACGCTGGCACCCTCAACGGTGGGTGTGCCGACGGTTGTTGCGGTGCCGTCGTTGACGAGCAGAACGGTGTCGAACTTGGCTTCGGAACCAACTTCAGCGTCGATCTTCTCGACGTCGAGGGTTTCACCTTCTTGAACGCGGTATTGTTTACCACCTGTTTTGAAAACTGCGTAGGCCATGATTATTCTCCTTGGAGTGCTAGGGTTAAGCTTGGATGCTTAGGATCCGCCGGAACACACCTTGTGGGCCGTGCGGGGGCGGAATTCACCACATATCCGTCATACGGGCAAGGATATTTTTTTAATAAAAATGGATCCCCGCCCGCAGTCGGGTGCGAATCGACCCCTGATCGCTGGTTTTGGTGGGCCCTGCGCCGTTCAGAACCGTGCGGGCGTCGGCGTTTTTGGATGGCGGCGGGCCCGCCATCCTTGTGCCTGGTGGCGCGTTTTTTTCGCCAGTATGCGCCCGTGGAATCGGGTGTGGATCGGCTGGAGGGTACGGTTCGGGGTCATTATCGCGCATTTATGGAGAATGGTCGTGGTTTACCAGGATTGATGATTGGGGATTCGAACGGTGGGGTTGTCGTGACAAAGCGGGTGACCGGCTGCGATTTGATTGAACAAAGTGGGTGACGGTATGTCATAGTGCCCTGGATGGTTCGCAAGAGGCGAACCATGGGAATAGGTATCATGAAAAAAGGCACAATTGGATCCGACCAGAAACCGTGGATGAAGCTGGTGAGGTGGGTGATTGGATGGCCGTTGTTTCTGGGTGGAATTTGGTTCTTTGTGATTCCCGGGCTCACAGTGTGTTGGTATCTCGGTACGGACACCGGCCTCCATGGCGAAGGGGTGTCGAAATTTGCGTATCGTCGGCACCAGTTGTTGAGTGATGATTATGCGCGCTACGCCCGTGATCGTATTGCCTCCGGAAAAGCCCAGACGCTCCATACAAGCCAGATTGCCGAGACAGAATGGCCGTTGTTTGGTTCCTGCTTTTATCTCTGGGCCACGGAATCGTTGCAAGATGCCTGGGAAAAGGATCCGGGCTTGTCCAAGCGGGCACCCAAGGTCTATGCGCGGGCTGCGATCGATGCCGCCAAGGACCTGGTGCTCGACCCGGGTCATGCCAAGTGGGTGAAGGATCACTGGGGGGAGGACTACCTGGGAAAAGAAAACGTCTTTTACCGGATGCTGGTGATTTCGGCGATCGTGTCTCACCACAACCTGACCGGAAGTGATGAGCATTTTGAGCTGCTGCGTGATCAGTCGGACCGGTTGATCAGGGAGATCGACGCATCGCCTCACGGGATTCTCGATGACTATCCCGGCCAGTGCTACCCGACGGATGTGGTGGCGGCGATTGGTGCCATCCAGAGGGCCGACAAGGTGTTAGGCACGGATCATGGTGCGATGATCAAGCGGTCGTTGCGTGCATTTTCAGGAAGCATGGTAGGGCCATATGGTTTGCCTGCCTATGCTGCCGAGTCGGGGACGGGGCGGAGGTTTGACGATTCGAGGGGCTGTGGCAATTCCTACTTCACGACCTTTGCTCCGGGCATCTGGCCGACGGAAGATCCCGGTTGGTATGAGGCGTATGCCAAGCATTACTGGCAGGAAGACCGGTTTGTCGCGGGCTTCAGAGAGTTTCCCCTCGGAACGAGTGATGATTATTACATGGACGTCGATGCAGGGCCGGTGTTGGGTGGCTGGGGCACGGCCGCCACGGCCTTTGGTATCGGCGCCGCCAGGGTGAATGGTCGCTTTGACCATGCCTCCGCGCTTTCCTACGAAATGCTTGCCGCGAGCTGGCCACTGGCGAATGGGACGATGCTTTTCCCCCGTTTGTTTTCCAACGGCGAACACGCGCCCTACCTGGGTGAAGTTGCGATCCTGTTCCAACTGAGCCGTGAGCCCGTGCATGGGGAGGCGGCTGTGGCTGGGCGCGGGAGTATTCCTGCTTGTGTTTGGTTGATGCTGCTAGGTTATGCCTGTTTGACAATGCTTACATGCTGGCCGGGATGGAGGCTGATCAGATCTTGAGTGAATCGAGATGCTTTGATCGCCTTTGCAAGACAGGGGTCGAGCATGCCGGGATGATTCCGCATCCGCTATCTGAGCAGCGGGGCCAATGCCTTGTAGACGTGCGCTGCTATCATCGTCTGACCCTTCACATTGGGGTGAATACCGTCGGGTAGGTTAAGTGATGGCTTGGCGGCCACCCCCTCGAGCAGGAACGGGAGCGCGTGGGCATTTTTGTTGCTGGCGGCCTCCGCGAACACCTTGCGGAAGGCGTCGGTGTAGTCCTTGCCCATGTTTTCCGGCATTTGCATGCCAGCGACGAGGATTTTGGCATCAGGTTGGGCTTTGCGGACCCTGTCGACAATGGCCTCGATATTGGCCTGGCTGACCTTGGGGGCGATACCGCGCAAACCGTCGTTGCCGCCGAGCGCGATCACGAGAATATCGATCGGCCGTTTCGCCAACACGGCGATCCTGCGCAGTCCGCCCGCGGTGGTGTCGCCGCTCAGGCCGGCATTCAGCACTTGCAGCCGGTGGCCGTCAGCCGCCGCCAGCTGTTGGACCATGGCCGGATAGGCTTCCTCTTTTTTCAGGCCATAACCCGCGGTGATGCTGTCACCCAGGAAGACGATTTTTTGGGGAGTTTGCCCGTGCGCGCCGGGTGATGAAGCCAGCAGCAGGCACAACGAGAAAATCGCTGCAAAAACTGAAGACGGATGCGAGAAAAGGTGTATCATGGTTCGGCGGGTTGCGGGTCGGGCGGTTTACACGGATGATGCAATGCCCAGCTGCCCCGCTTTGCGCGACAACTTAACCCCATCTGGGAAATTGGCTAGAAATTCATGGTAACAAACGACATCAACCCGATTCTGAGGACGCGAGACCTTACAAAAACCTACGAGAGCGGGGGGCATCACCTCACGGTTCTCGACCAGGTCAGCATCGATGTCCCCCAGGGTGCGACAGCGGCGATTGTGGGGCCGTCGGGCAGTGGGAAAACAACGCTGCTCGGACTCTGCGCCGGCCTTGACCGGGCGACGAGCGGCACCGTGCAACTTGATGATCAGGATATTTCCGGATATGACGAGGACGCCCGTGCCCGGCTGCGGAGTGAGTCGGTGGGTTTCATTTTCCAGAATTTCCAACTGATGCCCACGCTGACCGCGTTGGAGAATGTGCTGGTGCCCGGGGAACTCAGGGGGGTGCAAAATGCGGCGATCACCACTCGCGCCGCCGAGTTGCTGGACCGTGTTGGCCTCGGCGCCAGGATGGAGCACTACCCGAGTCAGTTGTCGGGTGGCGAACAGCAGCGTGTCGCGATTGCCCGCGCCTTTATCCACCGTCCCAAGATCCTGTTTGCAGACGAGCCCACGGGCAATCTGGACGAGGAGGCCAGCGCCCTTGTCGAGGAGATGCTGTTTGATCTCAACCGTGAATCGGGCACGGCCCTGGTGCTGGTCACCCACGATCTGGAGCTGGCCCGGAAGGCGTCGTTGGTTTTCCGCCTGAAGGGGGGGAAACTCGTGGATCATCAATCCGGTCGTACATAAACTGATGCTGCGTCTGGTCAAACACCTCTTTTCTTCCTGGGCCTGGCGAATGGCCTGGAGGGATAGTCGACCCGTGCGCTGGCGGCTCTTGCTGTTTTCCGCCTCAATTGTTTTTGGCGTTGCCGCCTTGGTGACCATCGGCTCGCTGAGGCAGAACCTGAACGATGCGGTGGGTTCGCAGGCGAAGTCCTTGCTGGGTGCCGACCTGATGATATCATCACGTCAGCCATACACCGAGGAAACGAAGCGGTTCATCGCCGGGATCGCCGGGAACGGCGGCAGCCGGGCCAGGGAGGTCTCGTTCACCACGATGCTGGGAGTGGGGGAGTCAGCGTCACCGAAGCTGGTGAGCATCCGCGGGTTGGACGCGTCGTTCCCGTTTTATGGCGAAGTGGTCACGAGTCCGCCCGACGCATGGGCAAAGGTGCAGAAAACAGCCGGCGTCATCGTCGAGGCCTCATTCCTCAAGAACATGAATGCCAAGGTTGGCGACATGGCAACATTTGGCGGCCTGGAGCTGCCGGTCATGGGCGTGTTGCAACAGGCCCCTCCGTCCGCATCGGGTTTTGCCGCATTTTCACCCATGGTGATCACCTCGTTGGACGTGATTGAAAAAACAAACCTAACAGGAAGCAAGAGCATGGTTTTCTACCGGACCTATTTCAAGTTCCCTGGCAACGTTGATGCGGAGAAGCTGGTGAAAAAGAATGCCGATGTTTTTGAAAAGCAGCGGTTGACGCAGATCACCGCCAGCAAGCGGAGCGAGAGCATTGAGAAGGCCATCAGCCGTCTCTACACCTTCTTTAACCTGATCGGATTCAGTGCCCTTTTCCTGGGAGGTATCGGCGTTGCCGGAGCCATCCATATCCATATCTCCGAACGCCTGCAAAGTGTGGCCACCCTGCGCTGTCTCGGCTGTTCCTCGGCCCGGGCCTTTGCGGTTTATCTCGCCCAGAGCATTGCCATGGGTGCTGCCGGAACCTTGGCGGGGATTCTGGTGGGCAGCGGATTTGTGCTTGTCCTCGGGGTGGTCATCACCAAGCTCCCGCCGGGAGCGCTGCCGTTTGCGGTCGAGCTGGCGCCGGTGTGGTTCGAAGTATTCAAGGCCGGCGTCGTGGGGATGCTGATCTGCGTGAGCTTCGCGTTGCTGCCGCTGCTTGCAGTCCGGCGAGTGAGCCCGCTGGCCGCCCTGCGTCGCGAGGAAATCGCCCTGCACAAGGCGGCCCGGGACCCTCTGCGCTGGTTGGTCATGGCAGGGCTGGTCGTCTTTGCGTTTTTACTGACATGGCTCGACACCCGGGATGCCGCCCATGGTTGGAAAACGTCCCTGGGATACATTGTGTTTCTTGTGCGGGCGTTACTGGTCCTCATCGCTGCCGGCAAGGCGCTGCGTTGGTTCACCAGGAAGGTGGCCCGGCCATCCTGGCCGTTTGTCATCCGACAAGGCATTGCCAGCCTGTAC
>JARFRT010000491.1 GCA_029287105.1 Akkermansiaceae bacterium
AGATCACGAAGACGGAGATGGTAACCTGCACTGCGGTAGCGAGTGGTTCCCCGGAGAGCATCCATGCAAGTCCGCCGCCGATACCGAGAAGGAAGACGGCGGCGAGGTAGTAGCGCAGGATTTGTTCCATCACTGGTGATCGTGATGTTTGTTCGCTGGCCTTGAGTAACTTGGCGAGCAGGGAGTTTTTCCAGTTTTCCTCTGCGGAGAGGACGGCGGCATGTCCAGCTTGTCCCTGGCTTAGGTTGATGGCGCCCGCGGGGACGGACATGCCGGGGCTTCGGTGGACTGGATCAGGTTCGCCATTGATCCACTCGAGCGAAAAGTCGGCGCTTCCCTGTACGAGGACGGAGGATACCGGAGCGGTCTGACCGGCGGGGAGCAGGTAGTGGTCGCCGCATTGGATGGCGTCAATTTCGATGGTTTCTCCGCTGTTGGCATTTTTGACACTGAGCGGAACGGGGGTTTGTTCGAGCAGTCGATTGCGGTTGCGTTCGACGGCGGCAGTTTGCAGCCATCGGCCGCCGAGCATGAGAAAGATGAAGATGGCGACAAAATCGAAGTACATCAGGCCCTCATGTTGCCAGATCCATCCGGCGACTGACCCGAGGTAGGCGAGTGAGACACCGAGGGCGATGGGGGTGTCCATGTGGAGGATTTTGGCCCGGATGCTATAGAATGCACGTTTGATAAACCATGATCCGCCGACCAACATGGCCAGCGTGGCGGACAGCAGGGTGATGAGATCGAAAATGCCGGCGAAGGCGAAGTCCCCGGGCATGCCGAGGTAGCGGGGCAAGGAGAAGACCATGGCATTCAGGGCAAACGCGCCGCAGATGCCGAGCCGGGCCCCGAGTTGGCGGAATTCCCCGGTGTGTTGACTGCCTGGTTTCGCCGAGCCGAGCAGGTAGCCAAATCGTTGTAACTCTTGGGCAAATGCGACGATGTCATGGGTGTGTCGCGACCACGTGAGATGGATGCTCCCGGTTGAGGGAATGATATCGCAGCGGATGGCGCCGGTGCTACGGAGGAACAGTTTTTCGACCAGCCAGACGCAGCCGATGCATGAAATCCCCTGGAGGCTGCCCGCGAACTCGGTGGTGGCGGAGTCGGGCGTGTCTGCCTCGTGCTTGGCAACCGTCTCCTCCAACCACGCGAAATCGTATTGCTGAAACGGCTGGTCGCGAAGTGGGGCGGAATTTCCTCCGCGTTTCAGGTCATAGAATTTTTCCAACCCGTGTTCGTGGATGAGTTGGTAGACGAACTCGCAGCCGGTACAGCAGAAGCCCGAATCCTGCTGGGAGGGTTCAAGGGGGGTTTCACAATGAATACACTGTCCCGACACGCTGAAGAGCTAAACGGTGAGGTTGGAGAAGGGAAGAAAAAATCGGGAGTGTCTGGCCAGGCCAAGACACTCCCGAACAACCTCAATAAGAGAGGGAAAGGGGGATTAGAAGGTGAGGACGAGATCGAGGGTGATGCGGCTGTCCATGAGGTTTTCGTCCGCGTCAGTGAGGGGCAGTTCATAGGCGAGACCAAGGTCCGCGTTGTCGCACAGTTGATAGCGGACACCTACGGCTGCGGTCACGATGTTACCGTTGTCGCTGCCGTTGGCGGCACCGAGGTTGAACAGGTCACCACCTTCGAAGGATACGGCAGCGGGAACCGCCCCGCCGACCTGATTGGTGAATGCGGATTGGCCGGCCCCTTCAGAGAGCACGCCATACCAGTTGACCTCAACCAGGCCGTAGAGCCGGTCGGTGATGTTGTATCCCACGTGTGCGCTGGCGAATGCCGTGGTCGACTCGGCATCGGAGTCGAACGGGAGGTAAACGCCGAGAGCTCCTGCGAACTGCCAGTCGTTGCTGAGCTTGAGGGCGGCCAGACTGAAGTTGGCACCCCCGTCGCCATTGCCTTGAAACACCTCGCCGTCACCGGTGGGCAGTTCGATGGTCAGTGAGCCGCTGACAGCAAGTTGCTGGACGGGATCAAGGATGAAGGCATACTTGAGTCCGGCGGCCAGATCGGCGAAACCTCCGCTTTGGCTGAAGTTATTGGTATTGTCCGGGTTGAAGTCGACGTAACCGTCCTTGGTGGCGACGATGGACAGGCGGTCATTGAGCGCGTATTCAAACTGGACGGCATAGGCGTTGACGTCTCCACCGAGCGGCAGCTTGGCTCCGCCGGCGAGGGCGACTTGCGATGGCAACTTATGGTGCATGTAAATGGCGTGAACGCCGGTGCGGGGAAGCGCGAGATCGAAAAGTGTCGGATTGGACATCGGACGGCGGGCGGCATCAAAGCCAGCAGGTGCTGATGGGCAGCAGGACTTCTCGGAAGCGGGGCCAGCGAGGGCGGCGGAGGTAACGGCGGCGGCGCACACGGTGGTGGCGATCAGTTTTTTGTTCATAGAGTTTGTCTGTTCGTTTTCGGCGGCCCGGCGGCCCCTTTCTGGGGCTGGCGCGCTCGGGTTGGATAACTCGCCAAACCTGACCGAAACAGGCCCGCGAGTCTATTCGTTACCTGCTATTGAATGTGCAGAATCTGCTTTCATCGGCCCGCCGGGGATCCGGGAGGCGATTGTGCGGTGGATGTTGTTTGCTGATGTCCGCAACTGCGGGAGCAAGGTGGGCGGGCCTAGCTACATCATCCGTAGCCGCCATCCGGCCTCGCCTTTGGCGATGATTGCTCAATCGGGTCACCCTCGGTCGAGCTTGGTTCCGGAACCAGCAGAGGTGTGGGGTCGAAGAGGAGACGGTTGGCGATAAACAGGGCGGCGAGCACGGCAAGGCTGCGTTGGATCAAGGAGACGTATTTGGGGCCGAGTTTGAGTTGGAGTTTTTGCATGCCCAGCTGGGTCGCCCAGAGCAAGGGGACGGTGCCCAGCCCGAAAGCCAGGGCGAACTCGGCGCCGAGAAGGGCCGAGCCGGTGGTCAGGCAGACGGCAAAAAAGAGATAGAGGGGCGCGCAGGGGAGGAAGGGGGTGGCAAGACCCATGGCCAGCGCGCCGCGGGATGCCGAGACCTTCATCGCCCTAAACCGGAGTCTTGTCGTCCAGCGTTTGAGGAATGCCGGGCGGGGGATTTTTTTTTCGAGTCCGAACGCGATGGCGATAAAAGCCATGACCAGGACCCATGGGAGGAGGCTGATGGACGAGTGGTGGAAAAGCTCGAGCGGTCTGGCGCCCATGGCGCCGAGCACCGCACCGATACCGGTGTAGGATACCAGGCGTCCGCCGTGGTAGAAGACGGCGGCCCCGTAGCGGCTTGACTCGTCCTTTTTCAACGCGGTCAGTGAGCACGCGATCGGACCACACATGCCGGCGCAGTGGATGCTGGTAATCGCGCCGGCCAAAAAGGCCAGGGCGGGTGTGTTGATGTTTTCAATCATCGTTGTGATTCGATGGGGGCGTGGCAGGTGCTTCCCGGTTCGCTTTCAGCAGGGCCTCGGCCTCTTCAGGTGTGCGTTTGTTTCCCGAATGGTTTTTTGCGAGCATGTAAAAGACGACCCAGCCACCGACGATGACGAGGTAGAGCAGGGCGATCAGGATCCAGGGGCGTTTTTTGGGCAGTTGAATCATGGGCTTAGGGCTTGTTGGATGGTTCGGCTTCCGTTTCGGCTTTTTGTTTCGCTTCTTCTTCGGCTTGGATGATTTTTTTCCGGTAGCGTTTCGGGCTGGGGCCGAGGAAGCTGACTTTGTTGTCGACGGTAGTGTTGTCTTTTCGGGACTTCACGACAATTTGGAATTTGAAGGTGCCGTCGTATTTTTCCGCGGGTGCGATAACGACGAGATTGTAGGTTTTTTTCTCCTTGGCCTGAAGGATGATGCCCTCGGTGGTGCCGCTGGTTGAGATCCATGCGGGGGCATCGGCGAGGCTGATGTCGAAGGTGGTTGCGGCGTTGCGTTTATTGGACAGGTGGATTTGGTAAATGTTGCGCACACCCGTATCATCCTTCTGGTAGGGTGATCCTTTCATTTTGTTGACCTGGGCGTTAAATGGGCGTGCCTTTTGATACATGGTTACCGCTAAGGCGGTGGTGCCGAGGAGCATCAGGGTGAGATAGGCAAAAAAGCGTGGGCGGATGATTTTGGCCTTGATGCCGTTCAGGGCGTTATGGGAGCTGTAGCGCACCAGTCCCTTGGGGCGGTCGAGCTTGACCATGATTTCATCGCAGGCGTCGATGCAGGCGGCGCAGCCGATGCATTCTAGCTGGAGGCCGTCACGGATATCAATGCCGGTCGGGCATACGTTGACGCAGCGGCGGCAATCGATGCAATCGCCACTGTTCGGGTCGTCGGCTTTGCCCCGGGGTTCGCCGCGCCGGCTGTCATAGCCGATGACCATGGTGTTGTCATCTGACAGGGCGGACTGAATGCGTCCATAGGGGCACATAACGACGCAGAACTGTTCGCGGAACCAGGCGAAGCAGAAGTAGAGGACGGCGGTAAGGAAGGCGATGGCACCGAACGAAATGTTGTGCTCACCCGGGCCTTCCTGGATGAATCCGTAGAGTCCCTTGAGGGAAACGAAGTAGGAAATGAAGATATGAGCAATCAGCGTGGAGCAGAGGATGAACAGGCCGTGTTTGACGGTGCGCTTGAATAGTTTTTCTGCGGTGAGTGGTGCGTTATCGAGTTTCTTGCGTGCCGGAGCATCTCCCTCGACAAAGCGTTCGATGGCCCGATAGACGTGATCGAGAAATACGGTGTAGGGGCACGTCCAGCCACACCAAATCCGTCCTAACAGGGATGTGATGAAAAACAGGATGAAGCCCAATCCTGAAATGAAGAAAAAGAGGACCCAGAGGTCCTGAACGTCAAGACTGATGCCAAACAGATGGAATTGCCGGCTGGCGGTATCGAGAAAGACAGCGGGATTGCCATTGATGGGGATCCACGGCAGGGCGGCGTAGACGATGATCAGAACAAATCCTATGATGCGCCGGGCCCGTGTGAACTTTCCGGATACGTTGGCGGGGTGCAGTTTGTAGTGCGACCCGTCAGGGTTGATGGTGGTGACGGAGTCGAGGTTCGGATTTTTTTGTTCGGCCATGGGGTCCTGTGGTTCGATGGCACAGGGGGGCTGTGTCGGGTGGGGTGGGCGGGGTTATTTTTCGACGTGGGGAGCTTTGCTGACAACGTAAGCGACGGCTTTAGCGGCTTTTTCAGGACCGAGCAGGTCTTTCCATGGCTGCATTTTCTGTCCATTGAACCCCTTGCCGTCGGCAGGGCTTCCGTTCAGGACCAGGTTGAACAGTTGCATCGGCTTGCCGCCGTATTCCCAGTGGTCGTCGATGAGCGAGCGGCCAATGACGCCGCCATTGAGGTCCGGTGCGTGGCAGGCGATGCAGTATTGACTGTAAATGGCCTTGCCTTCGCTGGTGATGGTTGAGTTGGTGCTCCATTCGAGGAGGACTTGATCGTCGAGCTTGTCCATCATGGCAACGAGTTCTTGATTTTTTTTGCCCTCGATGGCCGCCATCTTGGCGTCAATTTTCTGCGTGGGGGTTTGCATGGAATCGGTGCTGTAATAAACGACCCAGTATCCCACGAAGAAAACGATGGCGATATAGAAGGTGAATAGCCACCAGTTGGGCAGTTTTTGGTCGAACTCCTGGATGCCGTCGAACACGTGCTCGCGCAGAATCGGGCCGTCTTTGACCGAGGGTTTTTTGGATGGAGTGGTAAGATTTTGGCTCATTGTCTAGTGGGTGTGGGATGTTTCTGAATCCTCTTCGAGGGGCAGGTGGGCGACATGATCGTCATCGCGACGAGCGCGCCATGCCCTGATGATGATCAGGAGGAAAACGGAGAAGGTGACGAAGAAGGCGACGCTTGCCTGGAGGGCGGCGCCATCATCGGTGACGATATCTTTGAACATGGGAATGGATGGTTAGGGGGTGGTTTACTCCGACTCCGTACCCGGCTTGGGCTCGGTGACGGTATGTTTTTTATCGGGGTTGATAATGGCTGGCGCGGATGACTCCTTTTCGTCGACGTTCTCGTAGGCGCCGAGTTTTTGGAGATAGGCGATCATCGCCACAATCTGACGCTCGGCGAGGGCTGTGGCGATTTCCGCTTCGTCCTCCATATCGTCCATGTCCTTGGGAAGTTCAACCTCGGATGCTACGAGATCGGTGGCGATTTTCAGTGCCTGGGAGCGTGCGCCTTGTTCGATTTCGTGCTTGTTCATCGGTTCGTAGGGGACCCCGAGTCGGGTAAGGGCCGCAATCTTGCCTGGCAGTGCCTTGAAGTCGGTATTCTTATCGATCATCCAGCTGTAGCTAGGCATGATGGAGCCGTCGGATGTGCTGCGTGGGTCGACCATGTGGTTGTAGTGCCAGCTATCGGAGCGCAGGCCACCTTCACGGGCGAGATCGGGGCCGGTGCGTTTTGATCCCCACTGGAACGGGTGGTTGTAGATGGATTCGCCGATGCGGGAGTAGCCGCCGTCGAGGTTGTTGCCGTCCTTGTCCTTGAGCTGGGACTTGCCGTAGCGCAGGATGTCGCCTTCCAGCATGCGGATCATCTGTGAGTGGCAGTTGTAGCATCCTTCGGTGATGTAGAGGTCGCGCCCTGCAAGTTCAAGCGGGGTGTAGAGCGTCTGTTTGCGGTCTTCCATGTACTCTCCTTTTTGGGCAATGATGGTGGGGATGATCTGGACGGCTCCGCCCAGGGCGGCGGCGATAAAGACCAGGATGGTGAAGGGGACCCAGTTTTTCTCGAGCGAGTCGTAGAGCTCGGCCCATCGACCCGGGTTTCGGGAAAAGACCCATATGGCTTGGGCGGAAAGGCCGCAGGCGATGACCAGAGCGCCGATGTCCATGCCCTTGGGCAGGAAGATCCAGAGGATCACAAAGATGATCACCCAGAAGCTGTAGGTGATGGGGTCGTTGCGGAAGATCAGGCCGAGGCCGCGGGCGTCGTCTGTGCCCTCCGGTGCTTCGGCGGGAACCTCGGCGCTGGCATCAACGGGCGAGCCCATGCGGATGGTCTTGAAGATGTTGATGGCCAGCATGACAAATCCGGCCAGGTAGAGCAGGCCACCAAAACCACGGAACAGGAGCATGAGGTGTTTGGCCTGGGTCACGGTGACAAAGTTGCCGTGCTTGAGCGTGGTGCCGGCCTCGTTGGTCGCACTGAGCATGAGGCCCTCCATGATGCCGGAGACCCACATGGAGGCGACATAAAGAAGGATACCGACGGTGCCGATCCAGAAGTGCATGTTGGCCCAGCTTTCGCTCCAGAGGACGCTGTTGCCATCGGCTCCTTTTTTATTTTTCCAAAGTCGGGGTGCGAGCCAGTAGAACATGCCGGCGGCCATAAACCCGTTCCAGCCGAGCGTTCCCGAGTGCACGTGGCCGATGGTCCAGTCGGTGTAGTGGGAGAGTGCGTTGACCGCCTTGATCGACATGAGCGGGCCCTCGAAGGTTGCCATGCCGTAGAAGGTGACCCCTGCGGCGAAGAATTTGATGACCGGGTCGGTGCGCAGTTTGTCCCATGCGCCGCGCAGGGTGAGCAGGCCGTTGAGCATGCCGCCCCAGGAAGGTGCCCAGAGCATCAGCGAGAACAGCATGCCGAGCGTTTGCAGCCAGTGGGGAAGGGCGGTATTGAGCAGATGGTGCGGGCCGGCCCAGATGTAGATGAACACCAGTGCCCAGAAGTGGATGATGGACAGGCGGTAGGAGTAGACGGGGCGGCCGGCGGCCTTCGGCATGAAGTAATACATGATGCCGAGGATCGGAGTGGTCAGGAAGAAGGCGACCGCATTGTGGCCGTACCACCACTGCACCAGGGCGTCCTGCACACCTGCGAAGATGGGATAGGAGTGGGTGAGGCTGGTGGGCAGCGAGAGGTGGTTGACGATGTAGAGCATGGCCACGGTAATGATAGTGGCGATGTAGAACCAGATGGCGACGTAGAGGTTCGGTTCACGACGTCTGGCCAGCGTCCAGAAGAAGTTGATGGCGAAGACGACCCAGATGAGGGCCACGGCAATGTTGATCGGCCAGATCAGCTCGGCGTATTCCTTGCCGCGGGTCAGGCCTGCGGGCAGGGTGATGGCAGCCGCGACGATGATCAGTTGCCAGCCCCAGAAGTGCAGGCCCGAGAGGAAATCCGATGCGGTCCGGCACTTGCAGAGGCGTTGGGTGGAGTAATAGACGCCCGCGAACATCATGTTGCCGACAAAGGCAAAAATGGCCGCATTGGTGTGCAGTGGGCGGAGGCGGCCAAAGGTCAGGAAGCTGACCCCCTCGGATTTGAAGTAGCCGAAGGTGAGATACTCGAGAAACTTACCATTCATTTGCCAGAAATTCAGTTGGAAGGCGGCGATCACCCCGACAAGCATCCCGACGAGGCCAAAAATGATGGAGGCGATCATGAAACGACGCACGGTTTTGTCATCATAGACAATCGTGGTGGTAGCGGCATTGGTGGTGGTATTCATGGATTATTGTTAGGAATTGGTTTTCTGGGGTACGGATTGATCTTTCGATTGTGGCTCGGCTGGGGCGTCATCCTCGAGGGGCATGAGGGCATGGTGTTCGATGCCTCGCTTGTGAGGTTTTCTCAGCTCGCCGATGAAACAGACGACAAAAATGGCAGCAAGGCAGACACTGATGAGGATGGTTAGCGCGAGGACGTTCATGGAAAGCTGGCGAGTCTGCTGGGATCTCGAAGAAAGTATCAGGGTTTTTTAAATGCGCTTCGCGTATTCTGCATATACCTGCGCAAATTATTGCGCAGGATGTGTGGTGAGGTAGGTGAGGTCGATTTTTTGCAGAAGTGGGATGAAATCGGGTTGGGCAAGAACCCGTGTAATGGGGGCCGCGGCGAAGAGGGCGCGAGGATTTCCTGAGACGGCATGGCGTTTGATGTTTTCCCGGTACGCAAGTTCAAGGAATTCGGGGTGGTTGACCAGACGATTCAGGGCAGGATCCCTGAGGAGTTTTTTCCTTGTCTGTGGGTGGTGATACATCACCAGGATCTGACAGAGTACCAGTTTACCCGGGGTGAAAAACGGGTCGGTGCCTTGATGCCATTGCCCTACGGAGCTCGCGTCGAGCGCGTGTTTGGCTTGAAGCAGGAGGGGGGTGGCGCGGCTGGCCGCATTGCCCGGGTCGTCCTTTAATATCTGGAGGCGGGTGTCGCGGAGCTCGGCGAGTGATCCGCTGTAGCGGATGCCGGTGAATGCCAGCCAAATGATGGTGAGCCCGGAGCAAAGGCTGAGTAGGGCAGCGGGGAGCCCGAAGCCGATACGCTTGCCTGCAGACGAGCGGTTGAAGGGGTCGACGAGGAAATTGAGCAGGTAGCGGCAGATGAAAAAGACGACGAGTCCGGTGATGCCGGCGATGATTTTCGGAGCCCACGGGCCCGGGTTGTTGATCCACGGGCCGGTGAGGTCGGTGGCGTGTTCATGGCCCCAGAGTGTGGTGTAGCCGGCGATGCCGAGGCAGACCATGGCGAGCACGGTGCGGATCAGTCCCTTGAGGAAGCCGATGATGGCAAAGGCAACGACAACGATCCCGATGATTCCAGTGGCGCCGAGGTCTTGGAAGTTCATGGGGTGGAGTCGGGTACTACCCGAAATGCGGGCCGCATTGTGCGGTGTGGAGCAGGGCGTGGTCGACGAGAACCAGCGCGGTCATGGCTTCGACGATGGGGACGGCGCGCGGCAGCACACAGGCGTCGTGACGGCCTCGGCCTTTCAGTTCGGTGTCTTCACGGCTGCTGCTGACCGTTTGCTGTTCGGTCATGATGGTGGCGGTGGGTTTGAATGCGGTGCGGAAGCTGATGTTTTCGCCGTTGGAGATGCCGCCCTGCACGCCGCCCGAGCGGTTGCTGCTGGTGCGCACGGTGTCGCCGTCCATGTAGAATGGGTCATTGTGTTCGGCGCCCGTGAGTTGGGTTCCGTCAAATCCGGAGCCGATTTCGAAGCCCTTGGTGGCCGGGAGGCTCATCATCGCGTGGGCGAGGGATGCCTCGAGTTTGCCAAAGACCGGGTTGCCGAGGCCGACGGGTGCATTTCTAACGACACATTCGACAACGCCCCCGACGGAGTTTCCGGCGGTGCGCATTTCCTTGATGAGCTTGGTCATGGGGCCGACGGCATCGGGGTCACCGGTGCGGACGATATTGGACTCGATGGTTTCGGCCGTGACGGTGGCGGCATCGACCTTGGCTTCGATGTCCTTGACGGATTGGACCCAGGCGAGGATTTCGAGGTTCGGGAACAGTTGGGCGAGAACTTTGTTGGCCACGGCAGCTGCGGCGACGCGGCCGATGGTTTCACGTGCCGACGCCCGGCCACCGCCGTGCCATGCGCGGGTGCCGTACTTGGCGTCGTAGGTGTAATCGGCGTGGGACGGACGGTACTTGTCCTTCATTTCGGTGTACGACGACGGGCGTTGGTCCTTGTTTCGGACCAGGATGGCGATGGGGGTGCCGAGGGTCTGGCCTTCGAAGACGCCTGAGAGGATTTCGCAGGTATCGCTTTCCTGGCGGGGGGTGACGATTTCGCTCTGGCCGGGGCGGCGGCGGTCGAGTTCGTGCTGGATGTCATTTTCAGACAATGCGATGCGGGGCGGGCAGCCGTCGATGACGACGCCGACGCCGCCGCCGTGCGATTCACCCCAGGTGGAGATGCGGAAGAGTTGACCGAAGCTGTTGGACATATCTGGGATCAATCTGGCAGGTTGGGAAAAACTTTCAATGCGCGATTGCGATGCGGAGACAAAAAATGGAGTCCGGTGAAGTGTCGGCATTTCCGCAGTTTTTCCACTGGCAGGGGCTGTCATTATGAGGAATAGTCCCGCCATGTTCCGTGTCACGTTTTGGAGGTATGCTTGTTCCTGGTTACTTGTGCTTGCACCGATGTCCTACGGGCAGGGCGAGGAGCAGGTGTCGCCCATTGTCAAAACGACGATTAAAAAGCCCTTTACCATGGATCTGGTGGTTGATGAACGGGTGGCGAAAATGGCGACTCCTGAGATGCGGCCTGAAATGGTCGGGGTGAAGATGGCCATTTCCTCGCCGTCGGAAAAGGCGCGTGCGTATGTGAAGACCGGGTTTGCGTTGGTGCATGCGCAGTGGGATTTTGAGGCATACCGGCACTTTTGTGCCGCGTTGGCAGAGGATCAGGACTGCCTGATGGCCTATTGCGGGGTTACTTTGGCTCTTGCCAAGCCCCACAATGAGTATGCGAAGTACCGCATGGCAGCAGTCACCCGGATGCTGGATTTGGTGGATGCCGATGAAGCCCGGGTGAAGGCGGGAAATGTGGAGCGTTTTCCGGCGGTCGAGAAGGGTTTTGTGCTGGCAACGGCTACGCTGGTTTCCGCCAGTCCCCGGGCTGCGGGGATGATGTTTCAGCGGTTGGGTGAAAAATTCCCCCATCTGATCCAGGCACGGCTGCTATCAGTGTTTTTAACCCGTGGCGGGTATGATGTGCTGGGATCACCCACGCCCGAGCAAAAATTGGCGATTACGAACACGCGGAAGTTATTGCATGAGTATCCTACCAACCCGATGGTGCTCGGGTTCTGGTTGTCACTCAATGCGGAGGCGCCGGCGTCATCGATCAACATTAAAAAGGACATTCTTCCCTACGCTCGCTATCTGGCCAATAAGTGCCCCGGGGTTCCCTCGTGGCAGCATGCGCTCGGGCATTACGAGTGGCGTGCCGGCAACTATTTGCTGGCGGAGAATGCCTTTACCAGGGCGGCCGATCTGTATGGCAGATGGATGAAGCGTGAGGGTGTGGGGGTTAATGATTGTGAGGGATATGTGCGGGCGAAGTGTTATCTGGCCAACACCCTTTATCAGCGGGGCAGTTTTCTGGCGGCCATGAAGGTGGCCAGGGAGCTTCGTGCGATCAAGCTGGATCCGGCCCGGCCGACCTCACCGGGGAATCAGATTTTACTTTGGCGTGCCTACAGCCTTCCGGCCCGGCTTTATATCGCGCATGGTGCCGATGGGGACATGGACCGGGCATTGAAGTCGTTTCCGGGCAAGGAGGAGCTGAGGCATTTTGTCGAGCATCCGAAGAGTCCGACGCTGGCGGGTGTGTATACGGAAGCGCTCAGTGCCTATCTGGGTTGCCGCAAGGCGATTGATGACAAGGCGATGGCCGCGGCGGGGGTGCTGCACAAAAAAACGTTTCGGAGGTACATCGTTGCGATGGCCAAGGTTGCCAATGGCGCCAAACGATCGGCCGACTACTCGCATTACTTCAATGCGGGCAGCAGTCTTGCCATTTACGACATGGAATTAGCGGGTCTGGTTGCCATGCATGGCGCGCAGGACATGCGGATGACGGCATCGAACTGGTTTCGCTCTGCCCGTGACAAGCAGGGGCTTGCCTCGATGATGATGCCCCCCCTTGTGATGACGGCGATGGAGAACCGGCTCGCCGAGTATTACCTGGCAATCGGAAAGCATCAGGAGGCGCTGGATGCGTACACGGCGGGGGAGAAGCGTTATCCCAACAACGTGGCCTCGATGTTGGGGATCAAGCGCTGCCTGGAATTACTGGGCAGAAATGACGCTGCTGCCGTTGTGCAAAAGCAGATCGACATGGTTAAAACGATGAAATAGGAGCAGACTGCGGCTTACTTGACTGCCGCGAGCTGGTCCTTTGAAATGCCACGTAGTTTCATCGCCCGGATGATGGTGGACTCGATCAGGTTATTCGGGCAGGACGCGCCGGCGGTGACGCCGATGACGGCTGGTTTGCCCTTGAGGATAAGGCCGGGGTATTCACTCTGGATTTCCTTTTTATGTTCCAGGTCGTAGTGCATGATGTGCTCAAGCGACTCGATGCACTTCGCGTTGCGGATGAAAAACGTGGGGAGGTTCTCCTGGCCGATCTCAGCGAGGTGGGTGGTATTCGAGCTGTTGTATCCGCCGACAACGAGCAGGATATCCATCGGTTTCTGCTTGGAGGTGTCGAGCATGGTGAACAGGGCGTTCTGGCGTTCCTGGGTGGCTCCGCAGATGGTGTCGAAGACGTGGTAGTTTGACTCGTCGCCGTCGCGGTCAATCACCGCCTGACGGATTCTGTTCTGAAGGTTTTCAGTTTCGCTTTGCAGCATGGTGGTTTGGTTGGCCACGCCGACACGCTGGAGATGGAGGTCAGGATCGAAGCCCTTGGAGCATGCTTTGCCGAACTTCTTCATGAAGGTCTCGCGGTCGCTGTTGCCACGGATGTAGTCGCACACCTCGTCGGCGTCCTTGAGGGTCAGGATAATGAGATAATGCCCGTTTTTGGCGGTTCCGAGAGCGCGCGACGCGGTGGCGCGGGTTTCCTCGTGGTCGGCCTTGCCGTGGATGATGGAGGTGACGTCATTTTTGGCGTAGTCGCGGACGCGGCGCCAGACCTTCATGACGTCGCCGCAGGTGGTGTCGATCACGTGGCAGCCGATCTCGCCGAGTCGGTCCATAAAGCTCATGGGAGCGCCGAAGGCGGGGACGATGACCACGTCCTCGGCGGTAAGCTGGTCGTAGTCCTCATTCATTTCCCGCCAGGGCAGCGAGACGATACCCATGTCACGCAGTTGGCTGTTGACTTCGGGGTTGTGGATGATTTCGCCGATCAGAAAAATGCGTTGATCGGGAAATACCTTGCGGGTGGCGTAGGCGAGGTCGATGGCGCGTTCGACGCCGTAGCAGAAGCCAAATTGTTTGGCCAGGCGGATGGTGGTATTGCCGATGGTCAGTTCGCCTCCGTGGGAGCGGAGTTTTTCCACGATGGATGAGCGGTAGTGTTGTTCGACCTCGGCCTGCACGAGTTCCATGACATCGGGCCGGCGGACGTTGACGCGTTTTCTTTTCGGCGGGGTTGGCTTGGATGTTGAGTCACTCATGGTCGGGGGGAACTAAGTCCAAAAACGGGTAAATGGCACGCCCTATTTTTTTTGTGTGCATTTGAACGGCAGGGAGAGGAGGAAAAAAAACACGCCGGCCAGGCCGATCAGAATGAGTATATATATAGGCCAGCCCGGCATGACATCGAGCAGACTGGCCCCGGTGGGTTTTCTCATGAGAAAGCCAAAGTTGGTTTTCAGGGCGAGATTGACCAGGAATGCGCTGCCTGCGTAGACCAGTACCCAGACGAAGGCGGTCATTGCCGCCCCGGGGCGTGGCCTCCAGCCGAGTCCGAGCGGCAAAAGCAGGGCGGTGACCACAATCACGCCGTGTTGGAGAAAAAAGGATAAAAAGACGGGATGGGGGAAATCATAGGCAAGGTTCGGCGTCAGCAGTCCCTGCAAGGTTCCCGCCAACCCCCAAAAGTAGGAGAGTTCGCAGAGTAGCGGGTGTCGCGTGATCAGGGCGAAGCCACACAGGAAAGCCGCGATGTCGCAGAGGTGGAACGGGATGACGGAATCCAGCGATAATGCGCCGCCCATCATTTCCCAGGCGGCGAGATTGAAGGGGTAGGCAGCGAAACAGCAGAATGCCAGCAGGGTGATACCTGATTTGGCGCGTGCCGAATATTCATTTTTTCTACACTGGCGGATGGTCAGGAATGCGACCGCGGCGAGTGAGACCAACACCCCGACGTGTCCCAGACCATAAAGTTCGAATGCAGCAAGCATGCCTTTTACTAGGCCTAATTGCTCCTTGATGAAACTGTAAACTTGAAACATTCCACGGTGCACGGTTCAATGGCGTTCCATGCGAGGCACTATTCAGAGTACGATGATCCGCGCCTCTGCAGGTAGTGGCAAGACCTGGCAACTGGCCAACCGGTTTCTTGCCTTGATGGTGTTAGGTGTCGCTCCGGAGAAAATCATCGCGCTGACATTCACGCGCAAGGCGGCAGGCGAGTTCACCGGGCGGATCATGACGCGGCTGGCTGTGGGCGCGAGCCATGATGATGGTGCGAGGGCACTGACTGACGAGTTGCAAAAAATCATTTGCGGGACTGATTCCATACCGGCACTGGTTGCCGGGTCGTCCATCGATCTTCCGCCCATGGACAAGGCGTTCTTCCAGGGTAAGCTGGAAGAACTCATTGCCTCGCTTGATCGCCTGGCCTTGTCGACGCTCGACAGTTATTTCGTGCGTATCGTGCGCAACTTTGCGCTCGAGTTGGGACTGAGTGGTTTTGATCTGATGGAAGAATCGGCCGTCTCCGCCGAGCGACTGAGCGTGATGGCCCGTATCTTTTCCAACCAGCAAACCAGCCAGCCTGAGCGTGAGGCATTTCTGCAATCGTTTAAACAGGCGACCTGGGGAGAGGAGGAGAACAGGCTGTGCAAGACGCTGGAGGACTTTGTCAAAAAACACCAGAACCGCTGGCTCGCTGCGCCGCAGGCTGAGCGCTGGGGCGGGAAGGATCTGCTTTGGACAGACGGCTGCCCCTATGCGCAGGGGGATATTCGGGAGCTGGCCCGCAAGCTGCGTAAAATGTTAGGTAAGCCGAGCAGCCCTCATGTGGTTTATATGAAAGGCTGGATCAAACTTTGTGACATCCTCGAGGATTACGTGCCGGGCACGCCGGTCAACGCCAACGCCCAGTTGAAGCGCGCGGTGCCGCTTTGGGCCGATTACGCCGGTGGCGGGCTGGTCGAAGAGAAAAACAAGTATGAAATCTCTGCTGAACTGGGTGCCGTAATGACTCAGCTCATAGGTGCCTATATTCAATCTGAGATCGAGGTCCGGATGAGGCGCACCCAGGGACTCTACGCCGTCATCAGCGCCTACGAGCAGAGCTATCACCAACAGGTGCGCAGCCGCGGACGGCTTTGTTTTTCCGACCTCACCCTGCTCCTTGCCGGTGAGGGGGCGATGAGGATCTGGAATGAAGAGTCGCGCAACCTGATTGATTACCGTCTCGATGCCCGTTACGACCACTGGATGTTAGATGAGTTTCAGGATACCAGTCAGCCGCAGTGGAAGGCGATAGGGAATCTGGTGGATGAAATCATGCAGGACCCGGAAGGTCAGCGGTCGGTCTTTGTGGTCGGCGACAGCAAGCAAAGCATCTACGGCTGGCGTGGTGGCGAGCCGAAACTTTTTGACGACTTGCAGGAGCACTACGGCGATCGTCTTGCCGAGTGGGACATGGACCGTTCCTTCCGCTCGTCGCAGAAGGTGTTGGATCTGGTCAATGCCGTCTGTGATTTGTCGGCGGACAAATGGCGTGGGATTTTCCCGTCTGCGGCGATCGACCGGTGGGTGTATCACACGCATGAACCTGACCGGGAGAAGCCCGGGCACACCCTGGTCTTGGAAACGGGTGTCGACGCCAAGGAGTCAAGTAGCGACGAAAAAACGGCTGCGCGTTATGCCTGTATGAAGGCGCTGGTTGAGAAAGTCGACCCGATCAACCAGGGTCTCACCTGTGCCGTCCTGGTGAGCAAAAACGCGCAGGTCACCGAGATTGTGGACTACTTGCGCCGTGAGTTACCGCAGGTTCCGGTGGCCTCGGAGTCGGAAACCGTGGTTGCCGATGGCCCGGAAGGATCGGCTATCCTCGATCTGTTCCGGTGGTTGCGCAACCCGGCGCATCATTTGGGTCGATTGCACGTCGGGTTTTCACCCCTCGGAAAGATTCTCAAGGAACTCAGCTCGACGGAGGAGCCCGGCGGACAATGGCACTGGCTGACCGGGCAGGTGGCCCGGGGCGGGGTCGAGCCGCTGGTGAAACGCATCATTTCCGCCCTGCGTGAGCAAGTGGCGATCTCAGCCTACGGCGAATCAAGGCTCAACGAAATCCTTGCCGCGGCCAATGACTTTTCCACCCAGGGCGGCAGTATCGACGAGTGGGTGCATCTGCTCGAATCCCGGTCGCTGCGCGAGACGACCCGCGAGGGGATGATCCAGGTGATGACCGTCCACAAATGCAAGGGCCTCGGGTTTGATGTCGTTATCCTGCCCGAACTCGGCGGACGGAGTAAATTCACCGATGCCGGTCGGCTTGACGCCTTGGAACGGAAAGGTCAGCTCGGGGCGACCGAGTATATCATCAAAAAGCCGTCCCAGGAAATTTGTGCAGCCGACAGCGCACTCAAGTCGATGATGGACACCTGGCAGGTCGATCAATGTTACGAGCGCTTTTGCAACCTCTACGTGGCGCTCACCCGTGCCGTGCACGCCACCTACTGCATCATCGACCCTGTTCGCGAGGGATGGAGTTGTCAGGAGAAGTATGACGATTGGATACGTGAGGCGACCGCGCGTGCTGGCGGGGCCGGGATGACGCTGGGTGGAGAAAGCTACGGTGTGCTATTTGAGTCGGGGCAATGGATGGGATCAGGAGTCGGGGGGCAGGAGGCAGGAGACAGGAAAGAAGCTTCTGCCAAAATCCTTCCCGCCACTCCGCGTATGGGTCGGAAGGTGGCCAGCGGGGCTAAGAAATACCAGGCAGGCACCATCCTCAATCACGGTAAGGGCATGCGGTTTGGCAACTACGTGCATCAGCACTTCGAGAAAATCACCTGGCTCGACGCACTTCCCGAACTGCCGGATTCTGCATCGGGTCGCGCAGTTATGGAAAGTATCCAGTCATCTGACATCCAGCCCTATTTTAAGAAACCCACAGGCGAGTATCAGCTTTTACGCGAACAACCCTTCGAGACCCAACACGACGGCCAATGGATCAGCGGTATCATCGACCGCGCCGTCATCCTGCTGGAAAACGGCAAACCCACCCGCGTCACTATCATCGACTTCAAAACCGACACCGGTGAAACCGCCGATTCCTTACGTGAAAAGTACGCCGAGCAGCTCGACACCTACCGCCAGGCCATGGCCGAGATCACCGGCGTGGCGGTTGAAAACATCACCTGCCTGCTGCTCTCGACCGCCTTAAAAGAGATGGTTGTGGTATAGGGGGAGGTTGTTCACTCCCTCGAAAGCGCGGGGATTCCGCGTTTCAGCAGTTCGGAATCGACGAAGTCGGAGGCGGTGGCATCGAGGAAGATGGTCTTTGGTGGCCCGTGGGCGAACTCAATGGTGTGCAGACCATCGGGGCCGGGGGTTTGGAATGCCTTGATCAGTGAGGGAATGTCGGCAATGGGCTGACCGTTCACTTGGTTGATGATGAAGTTGCGCAGGCGTTCGTAGCCGGTGGTGGCTGGCGTCGGGATGGTGGCGCTGAGGAAGACGAGTTTGTTGCGCCCCTCCTCGTAGTCTTCCGGCGACGAGATGACGTCGAGCAGATTGAGCGGCGCCTTGCTTTCCCAGTCGGTCCCAAAGGCTTTCAGGTAGGTGGCGGTGAGTTCTTGGAAAATGAAGCCGCCTTTGACGAGGTAGCGCGGCGCCTGATCAAACGTGTGCGATGCGATCAGGCGTTTCCCGGGGCGGGCGAGGGTGGCGGTGATCTGCTTCTCTTCGCCCTTCCTCAGCACGGTGAGCTTGATGGTGTCACCCACCTTGTGGGTCCCGCGGATGAGGTGACTCCAGAAAATCCTGCCGTAGTTGGCGTCCGAGTAGTAGCCGCGGCGGCCGATGTCTTGGTCGTCGATTTTGATAATCACATCCCCTTTTTCGATCCCGGCTTTTTCGGCGGCGCTGTTTTTTCGGATGCGGGTGACGTAGAGGCCTCCGACATCGTCAGAGAGTTTCAGCCAGGCCCGGAAATTCGGGTCGACGGTGCTGCTGATGGCGATGCCTAACGAGGGGAACCCGGCGTATTCGTTGTCGGCGGTGTCGGCGAGGAATGCGGCGATGATTTCCGGTGCCATGACGTCGATGATCTGGTCCTTGGAGCTGTAGCTGGTCAGCAGGCCGAGCAGCTTTCCGTTGCGGATGACCGGCAGGGTGAAGCTGCTGGTGGCACTTTGCATCGAGCCTTTGGCCTCGTAGGTCAGGAAGTAATGGCCCTCGGCGAAGCTGGACACGATGTCGACGCTCTGGATGGTGGCCTGGGTGACCAGGGGCATGCCGTTGTCTTCCAACTGCCAGACGTCGACCTCGTCACCAATCTTGGCCGGGCCGCCGAGCGTAAGAGGCTTCAGGCCTTTGAAAAACCCCTCGGTGTCGCCGTTGTCGGGCTCCAGCAGGGCGAGGTTGGCTTCGTAGTCGATGGCCACGACCTTGGCGGGGAGTGTGCGTGTGCTATCGGCATTTTCCAGCTCGATGTAGGTAACGTCGGTCGCCATCTCGGCCGTGGTGAGCACGCGGTTGCCGCTGAGCAGGGCACCGAGAGCGCGTCGTTTTTTAGGCGGGGATTTGTCCCATGGCTGCGCAGCACTCCACCTTTGCAAGGTGGTGTTGATCCGGATGACCGATGTTTCGACGGAAAGAGCCGGAGCGGTTGACTCGGCGGCGGCGTCAGGGCTTTGGCCGCTGCTAATCGCGCAGGACTTTTTATCACAGCAACTGGCGATGACGAATAGGGCGATGATGACGGTGAGGAATTTCATGAATTGGAAAAGTCGGGAGGTCTGGAAGTCTGGAAGTCGGGAAGTCGGGAAGTCGGGAAGGGAGTCGGGGGCTTATTTTGTAAGGTGTGAGGGGTTGGCTATGCCGTAGTTGGTTTGGGTGCGTTGGCTGGCTTCAGCGGCTTTGTTTCCGGGGATGACGATGGGGCGTTCGATGCCCTCGCATTTGATGATAAAGAACTCGGGTGCTTGCTCGGGATGAAGCAGCGCGTGGGCTTGTTCCAACGAGGTCACTTTTTCTCCGTTGATGGACTCGACGGCGGTTCCGACGTGGCTGTTGATGTGGGTGTTCACCGGGTCGGCGAGCACGCGGGTGAGGATCACGATGTCTTGCCGTTCTTTGAAAATCGCTTCATCGACGTAATGGGCGAAGAGACGGCGGACGCGAGTGTTGGTGAAGCTGTGGGCTGCGTAGAGGTTGCGGTCGAGCGGTTGGAAGACGAGGCCGGCGAAGGTGGTGTAGCGCGGTTTCACGTCATACTGGGCGGCATACATCCGGCTCGGGGGGAAGGGCTTGAGGGTACAGGAACGGGTTAACGCTTTGCCCTCGCGAATGATGCTGAGTTGGATGGTGTCGCCGGAGAACTTGCGTTCCACGATTTCGTTCATGTTCACCTTTTCGCCGTCGATGAGGATGTTACCGGCGGCATCCACGGCGTTGCCATTGATGGCGGTGAGGATGTCATTGTTTTCCAAGACGCCGTCGCACGGGCCGTCGGGAGTCACCGATGCGACCAGGACACCGGGTGAGTTCTGGCCGAGGCCGAATTTTTTCCGCATGGCGGGGTTGAACATCGGGAACGAGGCGATTCCGAGATCGACGTACTGGTCATAGTGGCCGTCCTCGATGTCTTTGAGGAAGCGGTTGACGACCGGGGTGGGGATCATGTAGCCGGTGTTATCGGCGGAGCGCAGTCCCTGGAATGCGACGCCGATCACCTTGTCGTTTTGGATCACGGGTCCACCGGAGTTCCCTGGGTTGATGGCGGCATCGATCTGAACCACGAGGTGCTGGTCGGAGCGCGAGTGGCTGTAGGAACTGAAGTCGATCCGGGAAACGACGCCGCGGGTCACGGAAATGCGGTCTCCTCCCACCGGGTAACCGATCACACGGACCTGGCTTTCGAGCTTGGGCACGCTGCCGATTTGAAGGGGCTTGAGCCCGAGAAAGGGGGTGAAGTCGTCAACCTCGAGCAGGGCCAGATCGCAGTCGTGGGCGATATGGATGATTTTGGCAGGGTGCTTGCGAGGAGATCCGTGTACGGTGATGAGCAGTCGGCGGGCATTGGAAACAACGTGGGCGTTGGTGAGGAAGCGGTTGGAGCCGATCAGGAAGCCGGTGCCGATCCCGCCGCTGAAGCGTCCAGCTTTCCAGGGTTCCTTGTAATTAGGCACTTGGGTGGCGGCCTCGATGCGGACGATTGAGCCGTAATTGCCTTGTGCCAGAGCGGTGGTCCGGGGGGCGAGTGGTGCCAGGGGGGCCAGCGGGTTGTTCTGCTGTGCGGAAGCCGTGGTGAGTGGCGCCAGCAGGGCTAGTGCGGCGTGGATCGGCGGTCTAATCAAGGACGATGGCTTAATCATGCGGGGAAACTACGGTGATTTGACGTGATTGAAAGCGGGAAAACCAGGATGGGTGAAGTTTTCCTTATTCGGTATTCAGTTTTTGGAATCTGGTGGTTAGTTTAGGGCATGTCCAAGCTTCCGGATGCTGTGCCATGCCCTGAAAAGCCGCCTTTACACCTCAAGGGAGGCTATCTTTGTGTTGCCGCGCCGGTGGATTTTTCAGAGGCCTGTTTCTCGGTTCCTGCGCTCAGGGCTTTAAGAAGTTTCCGGCCCCAAGCGACGCTTTGCGTCCTCTGTCCGGAGTCGCAGGTGGCGGTATGGAAGACGCTGGGCGAGTTGAATGGCATCATTGTCTATCCCGACCATGCATCGGCGCGGCAAATCGCGAAAATCCTGAAGTCGGAGGAGCTTGAATTTGAATCGGCAATCTCCTGGGAAGCGGGTGAGGCGGCCAAAGCATTTGCCCGTGTTCGGATTTTGCAGCGGCTGGGTTATCCCGCTGCCGGACTTGGCAGGTATTTGACGGATACGGTGGAGGTTGTTCTCTCCCCGGGGCCGATCACGCACCGGGTCAGGCATTATTTGAATTTTGTCCGGAAACTGGGTGGGGATGCGTTTGTGAAGAGTCACTTTGAGCCGCCGCCCCTGGCCCCGGCTCCCGAGGTCATACGCATCGCACTGTCGCCCGGTTCCGAGTATGGTGCGACGTACCAGTGGCCATTGGCGAAGATGAAGGAAGTGGTGGATGGTATCGACGCGCGTTATACCGGCGTGGAATGGGTGATTTTGGGCGGAGGTGGCAACCGGGCTTGTGGCGACCAAGCCGCTGAGTTGGAGGCGATGCTGGAGGTTGAGGTGAAAAACTACGCGAAGGAATGGGACAGGGAAAAAACGATGCATGCGCTACAGCACTGCAGTGCGCTGTTAGCCTGTGATGGTGAGCTGGCGCATCTCGCCGCGCATGTGGGCTTGCCAGCGGCGGTGATATTCGGGCCGAACGAGCCAGCGTGGAAACGTCCACTGGGCAAGCAAAGCCTTGTGGTTCGCGAGCACGTCGCCTGCAGTCCTTGTTATCTGGCACGATGTCCTCTCGACCACCGATGTCAGAATGACGTGACGGTGGAGATGGTCGTGGCGGCGCTTGAAGCGGCGCTTGCAGTGCGGCACTCGGGTTGACGGTGGTTGGCGGCGGGCCGCCTTACTCCTCCAGCTGGATCCGTGGGAACACGGGTTTCGGCTTGGCCACTTCCTGGCCGATGGGGAGTATGCCCCACTTGAGGTCGTCCAGCAAAATGTCTCCGAGGTGCTCGGCATTGAGTTGTGTCTGGATACGCTTGCAAGCGGATGGGATGACCGGCTTGAGTAGCACACTGGCAAGGGCGACCGCCTCCACCATGTGGTTGAGGACGGTGTTCAACTCCTCGGTTTTCGTTTCATCCTTGGCAATTTCCCACGGCTTGTGCTGTTCGGCGTAGACGTTGGTGCCTGAGATAAACTCGATCACGGCCTCAAGGGCGAAGGAGATTTCATACTTGTCCATGTGGCGGCGGTATTTCTCCACGACGGTGGCGAGAGAGGCACGCAACTGCTGGCTCGTCTCATCATCGTAATCGGACGCCACGGTAATGCCGCCGCTGTAGCGCTTGGTCATATTCAGCGCGCGGTTGCAGAGGTTGCCGAGGTTGTTCGCCAACTCGCTATTAAAGAGGATGACGAGGCGATCCATGTCATAGTCGGAATCGCGTCCGGTATGAATGTCGCGCACCAGGTAATAGCGCACGGCATCTTGGCCGAATGTATCGACGAGAGCCACGGGATCGACGACGTTGCCGAGGGACTTGGACATTTTTTCCGAACCTGCCACCTCTGCACCGTCGTCGGCCTTCTTTTTGATGTTCCACCAGCCATGGACTAACAGGGATGGGATTTGATCATCCGAAAAGCCGATGGCGTGGAGCATGCATGTCCAGTAGATGGAGTGGGACGGGACGAGGATGTCCTTCCCGATGATATGGATCTGTGCCGGCCAGAGTTGGTCGAAATCAGGCAGGTCGCTGCCTTCGGCTTTATTGTACCCGGCAAAGGAGATGTAGTTGATCAGGGCGTCAAACCAGACAAAGGTGACAAAGTCGGTATCGAAGGGGAGCTCAATACCCCAGCGGAGTCGTTCCTTGGGACGGGAAATACAGAGGTCGGTGCCTTCGGCCCGCTCGATGGCATTCAACACGTCCGCTTTGCGGAATGAGGGGATTACGAAATCCTCGTGTGATTCCACATACTGCTTCAGCCATCCGATGTGATCGCTGAGTTTGAAGTAATAGTTTTCCTCGTCGCGCTCCTCGACTTCGCCCCACTCTTCAGCGAAGGTCCCGTCCTCGTTGCGTTCCTTGTCGGTGAGGAATTGCTCCTGGCGGATTGAGTAAAAGCCGGTGTAGCGCTGCTTGTAAATCTGGCCCTCGTCAAAAAGGCGCTGCAGGATCCCCTGGACGCATTGTTTGTGCAGGGGGTTGGTGGTTTCCGCCCAACCATCGTAGTCGAGACCGAGCTTTTCCCAGGCATGGGTAAAGCCCTTGGTGACACGCTTGACGTAGGTGGCGGGATTGACGCCATCCTTTTCCGCCGTCTGCTGGACTTTCTGCCCGTGCTGATCGACTCCTGTCAGGTAGTAAACGTCATCCCCTGTCTCTTATACACATCT
>JARFRT010000407.1 GCA_029287105.1 Akkermansiaceae bacterium
CGGACGGGCGCCATCATGAACCGCGACGTATTCCGTCCCCGCGGGTAGGAGCGCCAGTCCCGCCGCCACTGAGTCGTGCCGGTCCGCCCCGCCGTCGACGCGGCGAATGATCTTGTTGGAAAATTCAAGGTCAAGAGCGTCAAAGCGCTCCCGGGGGCAGACGACGATGATTTCGGTGACCTCATCGCACCGCACAAATGCCTGGATGCTGTGTTGCAGGACGGGCTTGCCGGCGAGGGGGGCGAGCAGCTTGTCAAAGCCCATACGGCGACTTGATCCTGCGGCGACGATGATGGCAGCTAATTTCATCCGTGTATAGTCCAGGGTGGCTTGAGGGTGGCAGGGTCGGGTGGCAATCAGGAAAGTCGTTTCATGACCTCTTGCGAGAGCTTTTTGCCATCGGCGCGGCCCCCGGTTTTTTCCTGGAGGAGTTTCATCACCTGTCCCATGTCTTTTTTGCTCTCGGCGCCGGTTTCGGCGATGGATGCCTCCACGGCGGCCACGATTTCCGCATCGCTGAGTGGGGTGGGAAGGTAGGATTCGAGGATGGTGATTTCCTCTTTTTCGTTTTCGGCAAGTTCTGCCCGACCTGCTTTTTCGAATTGTTCGATCGAGTCCTGCCGTTGTTTGATCTGTTTGCGGATGATGTTGATCAGCTCGTTTTCGGGGAGCTCGGTGCCGGCCCCCGCCTTGTCGATGGCGGCATTGGTAATGGCGGATTTAAGGGCGCGCAGGGTGTTGAGGGCCACCTTGTTGCGCTCACGCATGGCGGTTTTCATGCTGGCGGTAATCTGGTCGTTGAGAGATGTCATGTTTCTTTGTTGGTTGTGATTGTCAGCGGGATGTTATTTTTTGAGCAAGGGGCCGATTTGCGCCTCCTTGACCGTGGAAATCTTGTTGTTGGAAAGTCCCACGAGGCGGAAGCCTGCATGTGGCTTCGGGGACACAACAACGACCTTGATACCATCGCCGATGCTGATCCTCGAGCTTTTGCCGAGAAAAATCCACTCGGACTTCTCGCCGCTTGCGGGGTCGGTGTATTGCTTGTGCTCGTTCTTGAGGTTGAGGTCCGCGAGGGAGGACGGCTCCTTGTCATTGTTGAGCTCTTTGTAAATTCTGTATTTTTTCATCAAGCCGGCGAGGGCACCGGCGGCCGGATGATTGTTGCCTCCGCCACCTTGTGCGGTCGCGCCGTTCTTGGCCGACTCCACAATTTTGTCGAGGTGCGACTTGATTTGCTCATTTTCAAAACTGATGATGTGACCGTTGTCGAGCCCGCAGGGGCGGATGGCACCGAGGGGTTCGGGGGTGGCGATGACGACGTGGGAGTCATTTGTTTTCAGCCGGGCACCGAGGTGGCCGATGTAAATCCAGTCGGTTTTTTCGCCTCGGCTGGTGATGAATTTTTTACATTCCTCAGGGAGGTCCAGCGCGTCGAGCTTGGCGGGGGCTTTGCCATTGTTGGTTTTTTTGTAGTCAGAGTACTTGGCCAGAATGATGGCGAGGTGCTTGTTGACCGTGCCGGCGGCATGGGTGACGGCCTGCTTGTAGAGATGCTCGGCAAGTCGGAAGGCGAGGAGCTTCTCGGCCATTTTCATTTTTTCCTTTTCCGCGTACTTGATCAGGAACGTGATTTGGGGGTCTTTGCTGTTGAGGCTCTTGAGACGTGTCAGTGCGGTCGTATACCTGTCCGGGCGAACGACTTCGTCGCGCCTGCGCAGTTTTTTCTCAGTGGCTTTACTGAGCTCGAGAATGCGGGATGACTTCGTGTCCTTGACCATTTTTTCACGGGCGGCACGTGTCCTTAGCTCGCCCGCCGCCTCGGGATGGGCACGGAAAAAGTCGCGGGCGAAGTCGTCCATCTCTTTTTCCAAGGCATTCTGGCTGGCTGCATGAATACTGCCTGAGAGCGCGGCCATGGCCGTGAGGATAAGCAAACTACTTTTCATGCCGATATCATTCCCCGATGCCGTGGCGGGGCAAGGATAGAATAACGATTTTCGTGCCGGGGGCATGTGCCAGGGCCGTGCCAGCAGTGTTGCCGCAGGGCCCGCCGGGGGAATCAAAGCACATCGAGAATCATCAGTTCGGGTTGCTCCAGTCGCTCGCCGACATGGCGGCCGAGCAGGCTCTGATAGAGCGGTGCGTCGGGTGAGAGCGTGGTCAGGTCATAGCCCTCATAATCGATGTTGACGCCACCGGCGCAGGGCGTCAGCAGGTAATAATGAAAATGCCCTTCGTGCTCGGTTTCGACCAGGGCGCCAGGTCCTATCGCGCTGCCAGCCGGGTGGCCGTCGAGTTGGAGGGACTCAAAGACATGGACCGAATGCGCAAGCTTCTGGCATTGCCCGGCCTGGGCGTCGGCAAGATACGATGCTTCCAGCCCGCGGGTATCATATTTCCCTTCCGCCTTGGCCTGATCGCCCGTGGCCGCCTCGTGAGTGGCTTTCGCCGCTTCCGTCATGGCGGCGTGTTGCTGCTTGAGATAAGCGGTGATTTGCCGGACGATTTCCTGTTTGCTCATCCGGTGTGATGGGGAGTCCTGAAGTCTTGAAGTCCTGAAGTCCTGAAGTCGGGAAGTCGGGAAGTCGGGGGAGAGGCCGATTAGATGAGGTCCTCTGCGGTGACGGACGTCTGTTCCCGGCAGCCGAGCCAGACCGCTTGATCGACGACGCGTGACGCTTCGTTGTCGAAACGGTAGCCGTGGCAATTCGGACAAATGATCGTTCCCGAGCCTACGATCGAGTCGCAGCCCTCACAGACCTTGTAATTGCCGGGGTTGTTGGCAATCTCCTTGGCCTTTTCGATACGGGATTGTTGGTGTGGAATGGATGTCATCTTTGTAGTAACCAATAAATCGGGATACGGTCTTGTCTACCAAAAAGTATGTCTGTAACCCGTGCGGGTTGGGGATACAAAAATGCGGCACCGCATGACGGAGCCGCATTTTTAAAACCTGGATGATGAAAGCCGCGGTCCGGCTTTCTTGCGGCTAGCCTTTGACGTGTTTGTTCGTCTTGCTTTTGATGTTAGCAGCCTTGTTTCTGTGGATGATGTTGTTCTTGGCGCATTTGTCCACAGCGGAGCTGAACTCGGAGAATGATTTCTGAGCTGCCTCCTTGTCGCCTGCTTCAGCGGCGCTGAGTGTCTTCTTGCGAAGTGTCTTCATGCGACTGGTGAGGGTCTTGTTGTGTGCGGTGCGGGTCTCGGTTTGGCGGACGCGCTTGAGAGCTGATTTGGAATTGGCCATGGGTTGACTGAGTTGAGAATGGTGCGTTACTTGGGGGGAATTCTGCTTCGGGGCGGCGAAACTACTCGTTTGTGCCACCCTGTCACGCTTGATGGTCAGGAAAATGTTATGTTTTCCCGTAATATTTCGACCGGAGAGGGGGAATTCGTCTTCGTTCCCGTCGTTTTGCCTGGATAAACGGATATCGGATTGCTGTCACGTTCAGGGCCATGCCGGGAATTTTTTAAGCTTGTGGGGCAGTTAACTCCCTGCGGCTGGCAGATACCTTACATCTCTGGTGGCGTAGGCCTTGCCTGCGTTGGTGCGTGCGAGCGACCCACGGATGATGTTCACTCCGGAACCGACCGCGAGCCGGCGGTAGAGATCGATGACATCACGCGATTTCATGCGGATGCAGCCGTAGCTCGCCGGTTGGCCGATATTGCGTTCCTCCGGGGTGCCGTGAATGTAGATGAGGCGGGCGTAGGTGTTGCTGTTTTTTGATTGTTTGCCACGCAGCCAGATGATCCGGCTGACGATGGGGTCGCGGCCCGGGGCATTGGGTTTGATAACCTCGCCGGTGCGACGGCGGCTTTTGAATACGGCGCCGGACGGGGCCCCTCCACCGATTTTCCGGGCGACCTCCATCTGGCCGAGCGGTGTGTATTTACTCCCTCTGCGACTGCCTACCCCGAACTTGGATGTCGAAACCGCGTAGTTTTTGACGGGGGCTCCGTCGCGGACGAGTAGCATTTTCTGATCTTTGACGCTGATGATGACGCCGTTGCGCGGATCGCTGTTGCCACAACTGGCCAGGGTCAGCACGGCGGCAACGGCCGCCAGGGCTGTCAGACTGCGTCCGGGCACGCGCAGTAAGGCCTCCTGAAAGTGTGGATTAAAAAAGTAGAGCATTGTGGCTCATACTACCAAACGAGGGGCTCTCGCACAAGCTTCTACTTTTTATCGACCTTTTCCGCAGCGCGGGAGGCGAATACAGCGGGAAGCTGCTGGCCGAGCGAGCTGAGGGACGTGTAGAAGAAGCCGACCGGGAACGGCATCAGCAGCACGGCGGCGATCCAGTTGCCGGTGAGGGCATTGTCGACCACCACCACGGTGAAAAACAGGCCGAAGGCGAGTTCCACGAAAGGAGTGAGCGATTTGATCGCCTTGTAGCGGCTTTTTTTCCACGAGGCTTTCTTTTCCTCCTTATTGCCGTTGATCCCGTATTTCGGGGTCCGGACGAAGCCGCTTTCGTGGTTGAAGACGGCTTCGAGCACGGCCTTGGCATTGTTGACGGACATGCCGATGCCGAGGGCGAGCAGGAGGGGAAGGTAGAGGATGTCCTTGAGCCAGGTGTCAGGGCGGAGCGCCTTTTGGCTGGTGATGTAGAACATGGCGACCGATACGCTGCCGAAGAAAAAGATCGGGAAGTTGAGCAGATGCTCGGAAATTCCGTTGTCGGCAAACCAGGTGACGCCGCTGTGTTGCTTCGGCCAGATCAGGAAAAGCAGGGCGAAGAGGGCGAGGTAGGCGAAGTTGGAGGTCAGGTGCGCAGTGGCCTCGAGCTTGCAATAGAGCGGGGCCTTGCTCTTCCAGATGTCGATGAGGCACTTTTTACAGACCTGGATCGAGCCTTTGGTCCAGCGGTGCTGCTGGCTTTTGAAGCCTTCCATATCGACGGGAAGTTCGGCGGGGGTGGTCACGTCGTTCAGGAAGATGAACTTCCAGCCCTTGAGCTGGGCACGGTAGCTGAGGTCCATATCCTCGGTGAGGGTGTCGTGTTCCCAGCCGCCGGCGTCGGCGATACAGGACTTGCGCCAGATGCCGGCAGTACCGTTGAAGGTGAAGAAGCGACCACTGCGGTTACGGGCGGTTTGCTCGAGCTCCAGATGGCCGTCGAGGAACATCGCCTGCACCCGGGTCAGGGCGTTGAAGGTCCGGTTGATGTGTTCCCAGCGCGTCTGGATCATGCCGATCTTGTCGTCGGTGAAGTAGTGGATGATTTTCTTGAGGACGTCAGGGGTGGGGACGAAGTCGGAGTCGAGAATGAAGAGATACTCGCCTTTGGCTGTTTCCGTGCCGTTTTCAAGGGCCCCGGCCTTGTAGCCAGTGCGGTCGGTGCGGTGGACGTGCTCGGCATCAAACCCGCGATCGATGAGTTTGGCGACTTCCTCCTGACAGATTTGCGTGGTTTCGTCGGTCGAATCGTCAAGCACCTGGATCTGAAGCTTGTCCTGGGGGTAGTCGAGGTTGGATACGGAATCGAGCAGACGCTCCATCACGTGCATTTCGTTGTAACAGGGGAGCTGCACGGTCACCAGCGGCAGGTCCGTGAACAGAGCCTTCGGCTCAGGTCGCTTGCGCGAGTGCTTCAAATAGAGTGTGACAATCATCAGCCGGTGGAATCCGTAGCCGGAAAGACAGATGAGGACGAGAAAGTAGAGTGTGTACCAGAGCCATTCCATGATTGTAGTGGGGTAAGTGGGGGTGAGAAGGGGAAATTGGGAGGATGAAGAAAACGTGGCGGATGACGTCCTTCGTAAGAGGGTCGCGGTTAGTGCCAGAAATCTTAAGTTTTGTCAAGCATCGATCTTGGCATCTTGTGCTAGAGGTCAGTTGGGTGGGCAGGCTGTCAGGGCATGGAGGACGGCGTGTTGGAAAAAAGGGGGGTGCCGCGTCGAAACACGGCACCCCCCCTGTAGGCTTTTGTAATGTGAGCGAGGTTTACTGGCCTGCGGCACGCTCCTTGGAGCGACCGACGGCATATCCTGTTCCTCCACCTGCGGCGGCACCGATCAGGGCACCTTCGGCGCCGTGGCCTGACTGGTGGCCGATGATCGCACCGGCGGCGGCACCGAGTCCGGCGCCAACAGCGGCGTCGCGATGAGCTGGGCGGGTGTCGGGGCCACAGTTGGAAAGAGTGACTGCGGATGCGGCGGCGAGCGTGAATGTAACGAGTTTGTTTTTCATGGTTTGTTAATGGGGTTGTGGGTAATGAGGGTGGACTACTTCGGCTGGCTGGTGAGCGTGGTCGACATACGACCAGACCATCCATCATCGTCAACCTACGTCATAGTTGACTTGGCTCAAGGATTATTCAGGAATAGTTGAGAACCGGCAAAGATTCTGGAAATAACCACGGGTTTAGAATCGGAACCGGTGGCGGGTTAGAATGACAACTCCGGCAAAGGCCAGTGCGACCAGGATGTTCGGCTCGGGGACGTGTCGGGTGTGGGGTTGTTGTCGGGGGGTAAATTCCGTCTGGGCTCCCCGCAAATCCATCAGCTCGGGTCGGGTTTGATGTTTCTCGTTAGCGCAGGCAAGCGGCATGGCGGATGCCAGGCTAAGACAGACGGCTGTGATGGTCGAATTCACATGGTGCTTATACCATAGACATGTATTGTGCTGGAGCATTTTGGCGTAGGGGTGCGAATATCGATCCTCTCTCCACCGTTTTCACAGCGATGCGGGGAAAGTTATTCACATTCGGGTATTTTCCGGAAGAATGTTCCAATTGGCAGAAGCTACTCAGCCCGTCTGCATCGTGCAATTTTACGGGCCAGTGAGATTGAGCTTTTGTCGGTTACCACTGTGGCTAGCTTCGGGGCATGGACTTCACCGAAATCGACCGCGAGGACTTCCGCAATCTCCTGGGGGAGATTGGCAATACCTACATGCCCTTTGGTCGTTTTGGTCCCAAGGAATTTCCGCCTCACGGGGTCCCGATTTTCGACCTGCCGCCGGAGTACCTCGCGTGGTTTGCCGAGCGGGGGTTCCCCAAGGGTCGCTTGGGGGAATTGATGGCGGTGGTTTGTGAGATCAAGGAGGTCGGGATGGACAGTGTCTTTGATCCCATGCGTCAGGCACGTGGCGGCCGACACAGTATCCGCAAGCGCAAAAACAAGCGGGGCGACTCGGTTGATTTCGGGCAGTAGTCGCCCTGCGTGGAGGCTGTCTCTTATACACATCTGACGCTGCCGACGAATACCAAC
>JARFRT010000554.1 GCA_029287105.1 Akkermansiaceae bacterium
AAGAAAATTTCGGGTAAAAAACCGATTGTGACCGTAAAACACACCACCCTGTACAAGAATTCACACATCATTGTGAACCGTGGTGAACACACGATCATCCCCAAACGAAGCATCCTGTTTCTCCCTGAACGCATCAAAACACGCGTTGTCGAAAAGCCCACCGGAACATTTGTCCTCTGGCCAACCTTCAAACGGAACAACCAGAACTGGATCTGGACTTACGAGGTCACACTCGACCAGGCCAAGGGCATCACCCCCCTGCCGGAAGGAAAGATCAAGGACTTCGCCAAGCTCAACCGCATGGTCGTCGCCCTCTATCGAGGCAACCCCGTTTCCGTCCTCCCACCCAAGCAGGACAGCAGTAAGGATTCACCCAACAAAAAGCAATAGAACATCTCAATTCACCCTTATCATGAAAACATTAATCACAATTCAACCTAAAGTCCTCCTCGCAGGACTCATTCTTGCCGGGCCACTTACGGCCAATGCAGCCGTTGACTTCATTGAACAAGTCGACCTCGCCACCGGCCTGGTCTATCAGGTATACGTCGCCGGTCCCGAAGAGCCCGGCAGTAAAGACGGCGAACAACTCTCGCCCATGCCGGTTGGCGAATCGGGCTCTACGTACCAGCTCTACGCCAAGGGGCTCGACCCGGACAACACCGTTTACCTGCTCGATGAAAAATATGTAGCCTCCTATACTCCGGAAGCCACCATCACCATCACCAGCGAAGACCCGCACCCAACTCCCCGCACCCGCGCCGACGAGCCGTTCACGGTCGATGTCAAGGTGAAGGGGCTGCTCTCCCCGGGGGCAGACGTGCCCGAAGCCGCGCTCAATGTTTACATGCAGCAACTGAGCATGAACTATGACGCTGAATTGAACCGCGCCCCCATCGATGGAACCGCCGAAGAGGTCCTCACCGATGATTTCTTCATCGTGGAAAACTCCGAGCTCCAGCGCACGGGCATGACCAAGCTAACCAGTGAGACCTTCTTCAAGGAACGCGGCGAGGAAATCTTCCGTGCGTTTGCCTTACCTGACGCCGACCTCGATTGGCTCCAGATCGCGTCCGGACGAGTCCAGGTGTGGCCGATTGCCGATGTCGCCATCACCGGCATGGTTCCGGGACAAAAAGTCACACGGTCCCTACCTAACATCACCGTCGCGCTGACCGACATGTACCCGGACAGCACAACAACGGTACAAATTTACAAAGGTAGCCAGGCACTGGGCACAGAAGGCCAGCAAGTTGAAGGGTCACGTATCGCGTTCAACTCCATCGTTCCGCAGGATGCCCAAATTTTTGTCCGCAACTGGGACCGTTACGCCGTGGATGACGGGACCTACACCATGGAGGTCATCACCGCCACCCCTTTCGACAACCGTGCTCCTGAGCGCCTTGCCTGGCTCACTTTTGAAGTCGACCGAACCATCGAGTTGAAAGTCAGCACCACTACTTCGGAATGATATTCTGATTCCGGTACAAGAGGGAGAAGCGAACCGATTGCTTCTTCCTCAGCGTATCCTCAACCTCCGTCAAACTCATTAGCAGCAAGAGTCCGGCAATGGGCTCCACATGATAAGAAACAGACCGCCGAACGAAGCCATCCTCTTTTTTCTCCTGCTTATTGTTGGGGGAGAAAACCCCATGCTTCGCTGTCATCGCCGACTTGAGCTTATCAAACGCAGACCTTACCTCAGCCGGCCTCATCCCGGGAGCACCATAATGCAACGTCACCTCATACAGCTTTCCCCAGTGGTACCGCGCCTCCAGCGCATACGCCTGGTGTCCCGGCAGAGGGCCTCGTTCCGAAGCGACACGAAGCTCGCGGATTTCAGGCCTGTTGCCCGGAATCCTGATGTTAACATCCAGTTTCTTCGTCTCTGCCCAGTCAAGCACCTTGTCCGGAGTATCCCCCCACTGCAATCCGAATGGCGGGGCGAGAATAGCCTGCGCAGCCAGCCTCTGGCCGCCCGGCCCAACCAGCAACAAAAACGTTGCCAGAAACAGCCACTTCATAATTCGTCCGGACATCTTGTTACCAAGGATAACTTCCCGCAACCACATGGCAAGCGCGGAAGCCTGCGCCCGCCCACCCGCCGTCATCGCACGCTTCGCCGCGGCAGTATGCTCGTCGAACTGACTCTTGCCCTCACACTGCTGTCGGCCATCGGCCTGACCGTATTCAAAGGCTCCCTCGACATCATGGCGCCACGCCAGTGGGTAATCATCCAGAACATTTCGGATGCCTATATCACCTATGAGGTAGCCTATGCTGAGCGTATCAGCTTTGAAGAACTCACTGCGGTCACTTCCGCCTGGCCCGTTTTCCCCTCACAAAGCACGATTGAGGTCGAAATCGGCAAGCTCCCGGGAGGCAATCCGATCACCGCCAAGGTGATCCGCACCCGCATCCCGGATACCAATAATTTCCCCGCATCCGGAGGCGCGGGAACGCTCGCTACCAATCCATCGGAAATGGAGACATGGCAGCTCCAAAGTCACCTCACCTACACCATCAGCGACAAAAAATACGTCAAATCGCGCACCGTTGTCCGTTCCCAATGATCACCCACTCCAACAAGAAGCAGAACCGCCGGGGGTTCACGCTCATTGAAATGACCGTGACCATCACTGTGGGATTGATGGTCGCAGGCATGACACTCACGCTGTTTAACAGCCAACTGGCATCCTACCAAATCCTCAATGCCCAGAACTTTCTCGTCACTGAGGCACCCCAGATCAACAACACCCTGAACCGCATCGTCAGTCGCGCCAACTTCTTCCGCATGTATCCCTCACTAGCCGATGCCACATCCGGCCAAAATGCGGTCATCAGGGACGGTAAGGTGCTGGCGCTCAAATTTGAAGACCCCAGCAGCGCCGCCGCCAGCAGCTTTGGCGTCATTGCCTATGACGAAGGCGCGAACGGCCTCAACTACTACCATGTCAGCAGCATGGCCGAGCTCGCTATCGCCAGCCCGAAGTGGAATATCACCACCCAGTTATCCGGCGCCGTATTCTACGTGGAAAATGGCGTCTTACGCATCAAGCTCACCGGCCCCAACGGAGAGGAAATCATCTATTCAGCCACGACACAGCGATGAAAACACCGATCAAATCCCATCACGGCCGCATTCGCGCCCTCCCCGGCTTCGCCTCCCTGCTCACCGTCACCTCCGTAGGCGTGGCTCTGCTGATCATCCTGATCTCCATGTATGAGAACACGGTCGAATCCCAGGCCGTGCAAAAAAACAATCTTCTCAAAAACGACTACCAGCAGCGTGAGGAAGCCTTTCTCCGCGCCCTGACCAACATCATACCTAACAAGGCAATGATGTGCATGCAGGACAATTCCCAACCCTGGGAGGTCCGCGAGCAACTGCGCTGGAACCAGATCATCGACGAGGCGCTCATTCTGTCCAATTCCAACACTGCGGTCGATCCCGCGGTTGCGAGTGCACTTGGGATCAGCGCTATGCGCAGCGGTAGCGGAGCCGACAGCCAATTAGGACGAAACACCGTGATCAAACCGCTCGGATACGTCAGCTACAGCGGTTCACTCTATCAAAACGCCCTGACCTCCGGCACCAATGTTACCGCGACCTCGGACTTCCCGCCGCCACTCGAGTGTTCCGACTGGGAACAACTCCGCGACGCCTTCTACCCCATTGTTTCTTACCACAAGAAATACGGCAGCTCTGCGACTGGCTGGGTGATGGATTCGGTAACGGATTTCCCGCAGTATAACCGGGTCCCGGCACCCAAACTGCACTTCAACTACCAGGATGGCGACACCATCATCGCCAAGCATAACTGGTGGGCATTCGAGCTATCCTTTGCCGAGCAAGATGCCGCTACCACGAAACTGGTCACCCGCACCAAAAAGTACCTTATCTCGCTCTACGAAATCCCCTCGCAACTTCCGATCAGCACCTCCAACTACACCACGTTCGGAACCCACGCCAACGGCAGCGAATGGACCAACATCAGCCTCAGAGGAGGCATTTTTGCTGAGAAAGTAAAGACCGAGGGCTCCTTTTCCACCGATTCGATTTCGAGCAGGCAAGGCGTACAACTCTCGCTGGAAACCACGGTCGACGGCACTGTCACGGGTGGTAATGCAGGCAGCAATCCTTTCGCCACCGATGCGCGCGAACTCACCCAATCCCAGGGCAATGTTTTCCCCATCTCATCAGCATCCGACGGCGGCCGCGTCTCCTTTGTCCCCATCAACCGCGGGCTCAAGTTCTACGACCGCTATTACGGCTCGGGTGACAGCCCGGAGAGCACCAATGCCGTATCCCCGACATCCTGGGATTACTACAGCATCGGTGCCAAACAGTGCCAGATGCGACTGGATGTCACCGACGTTGTCTCAGCCGACGACCAAACTCCGACCCAGATCCGGTTCAGCTACTGGGCGGACACCCCCGACGACGGGTTGGACGGAACCATGGTCAGCGAAACCTTCTCCAAGGGGGATAACTGGCCCGCCGCGGCCGATGCCGGCGGCCTCGCATTTCCCTTCCATGTCGAAAACTCGGCGACGGGCCGCCCCTGTATTGCCATTTACATGGAACGCCTCGCCGCCTATCTGGCCACCAAAAATGCTGCCCAGTTCGACATCAACAAATCCATCTCCGTCAACGTCGACTACGTCAACAACCCGTCCATTGCCAAGCCCCCCTTTCCCAGCTTCGGCGGTGATCTGGCGGTGATGCTCATGAATGCCAAGGACCTTACCACTTACACCGACGGATTCTCGATAGTCACCAACATGCGCCTGATCATTGCCGACGACGTCAATGTAACCCCGACCACAGCACCTGCGGGCGTGATCGTTCCTGATGGTGAACTATACTATCCCCCGGTTTCGTTTTTCTCCCCCGAACAACGCTACGGAGACAGCACCATCCCTCTGAAAATCGAAGTTGCCGGCCAGCTCGGGTCGCTCGCCAAGGGCAATGCGGCCCCGACGCGCATTGCCGACTTCAAATCCGGAGTCGGCGATGAAATCATACCCGAAAACATCCAAGCCAATCTCATGTCCATCACCCACCCCGCCGCGCTTCCCCCCATCAACATGATGAACTGGATGGTCGTTGTCCGCGAGATCCACCCCAAATTCGCCCCTGCAACCGCGCCGTAGCCAACGGAACCCATGGCCACCCGGCCCCATTGTCCTCCCCCGCAACAACCACCGTCCTCACCTATGCGGTGCCTGTGGCCCTCGCCTTGGCGGAACCTGAAAAGACAGCGGGCAGGAGGTGCCGATGCTTACCCGTGCCAAGGTTAGGATCTGGCCTGTCGCCCGGATCTACCCACTCAATAAAAAATCAAGCCTCAGGGCGGTGCCGGACCTCCCTTACTCCGAATGGCACGCCCGCCCCCTCTCAACAACCCGCCCAGCGAGGGCTGCCTTATGGCTTCGGGGGAAGCAGCAGGTGGCCAGAACCGGCACCCCCGTCTTCCATCGCAGGCGGACTGTCCAGGCTGCGAGGACGCTCGACATCGGCGCTCAGGGGTTTGAATGAATCACTGTGCGTATCGAGCCGGAAATTGGCTTCGGCGAGGTCACGGTTGGTTTCGGCAAGCTGCTGGCGCATCCTTTTTTGTTCACCCCGCATTTCAGCAAGAATTTCCAGCAGCGGATCAATACGCCGGACTCCTCCCTCGATCTTGTCATCGCCGGCGGCGGCAGGAGAAACCGCCTGGACCTCGTTCGAGACCTCGTTCGAGACCTCGTTCGTTGCCAGGTTTAAATCGGGTTGAGGCCCCGCCTCCATTAGCGGTGGGCTTAGCTCCAAAGGAGCGACGTGCTGCGCGCCCTCCGCCTGCAGCACCATGGTATTAACCTGTTGGAAATGAGTACCCGTGATGCCCACCATGACGCCGAGCGCCATCGTTGTCAGAAAAAGTAGGCTTGTGTGCATTATTCTTGTTGGGGTAGGGATGAGAGAAGAAGCTGCAGACGCCTGATGGCGACGGCCGCCTGCTTCTCGTTTTGCTCAAGTTCGGCGGTAGAGTTTTGCAGTATGGAGCCCACCGTCTCCTGCTGGCTGAATTGTTGCGCGGGATCATACCCCGGCTCGACGACACGGATGGCATTGAGTCCGTCACTCACGGGCACAAGCACAAAGGGCGTGATTGTGAGAGCTACGGTGTTGCCATTACCCAGCGCAACCGTCTTGCGGTATGCCGCGAGCCCTGCAGGGGCCGGGGAAAATTGCCAACCTTCGGGGGCCGGGGCAATCGGTTTGGCGGGCCACGGCGAATAGACCTTCACCTGATCACGCCCACTTCCTGCTCCGGATTGACCCGTCATTTTTTCCACCTGGATCTGAATCCCCTCGTCGGCCGTCTGTTGCAGCTCAGGCTCGTCCTCCTTGCCCGCCATATCGCCGGCATCAACGGGCTCGCCGAAATCCAGTCTGACCTCGCTGTCCGTCCTCTCTTTACCAGTGATAAGAAGTAACGACGACGCGTCATCCGCGGGGGCCGTTGACTCCGGTGCCGTTTGGGCATGCAGGCTACCCGTCAGTGCCATCATGGTGATCAAGTGGATTGATTTCATAAATGATAAGTTCAATGTTCTACTTTGATGGCTGACGAGCTACGGGGTAGACTGCCCCGATGATCTCCCTGGCCGTGATTATAAGGCAGTGACGGGCTGTCCGCACGGAGCGAGGCGGCAGGAACCGTTCCATCGAGAATCTCGTTCCAGTCCTTGAGCAACGCTTGCCCCTCCTGGCGCAAGTTGCTCAAATTGCGCTCATACACCATCAGTCGGGACAGGACGTCACGCGCGTTGACAATATCCGCCGATGTCCAACGCATCGTCCTCGTCTCGTAGAGCACGGGCACATTGATCACGATCTTTTCCAGTGAACCGTTGCCTGCGTCGGCCCTGAGAATGTGCTGAACCTTGAGGTTGGTCGCCTCCCAGCCCAGGGTCATCGCCGCCGCATCCGCCCCGGACCCCTCCGCAAGTCGCTGCGGGGAAATCGCTTCAGGGCTTACCGACACAGCGCCCTCCCCTGACTCTTGTGAAGCTAGTGGTTGGGCTCCGGGAAGATCGGTGTCCGAAGGGACAAGATCACCTGCACGTGGTCCGACACTGGCATCTTCCGCCCGTGCGGCGACAACATCCTCCGTTAGCTCGACCAGAGCCAAGGCATCCGGCGTGCGCCCAATGCTGACGCTCGCGATCACGGGCTTGGTGACATACATCCAGCAGAGCATGGCCGACAGACAGATACTCGCCCCGAGAAGCCATGGGTAGGCCTTCTCCAGACGTGCGGGCGAGTGGCTTGCATGATCATCCCGGCCAGCAGCGTGACCCTGCTCATGCACCCTGACCTCGGCACGGGGCCGTTCCTTTTCCACAAGCACGATCTGCTCGGTCGGGATAGGCTCTAAGGGGACTTTCATGGATTCAATTTTTTCGGGATCACAGCGGGTTGCTCTACGGATGGCACAGCGGGCAGGGAAGAAATTGCTTTGGCCCGGGTAATCAGGACCCGGTGGGAACGCGGTGGCATTTTGACCATGGTCAGGCTGTTGCGCGTGACGCTGATCTGCCGGATCATGTCTCCCTTGGTGCAACTCCCCTGCACGCCCGCCACGACATCAATTTCCCCGGATTGCTGAACAACACCGACTCCGTCCGAGCGATAAATTGCGTAGCTTGTGTAACTTTCCTCGTCCTTCGTATGGCAATACACCCTGACATCGATGCCGTCACTGTAGACGCGATAACGCAGTGGCGAAATAACCACCGACATGGCCTCGCCACTCTCCACCCTGATTTTTGAGTTAAGTTCGTAATGACCAATGAAACGGAAACCGGCAGGCAGCTGCGCCGGGGGATCCTCAGCCCGGACTCCCCCCGCCGTCATCAACAGGCATACTGAGAAAATCAGGCAGCCTATGATGTGAGAGGTCAACTTCATCGGTGGTTTCATCACTTTTTATCGCTATCCTCCTACATCCCAGATGCCGTCATCGGAATCGCCAGACGGGTCATAATCCGAACCGTCGCTATCCACGACGACAGGAGGAGACACGGAAACCTTAATGTTCAATTCATCACCATCCAGGGACTCCACCGTGGGTAGGTTTGACGCGTTGTCGGAAAGATAAGGAACCACCTTGGCAGCCGTGAGGCTACTGGGACTTTCGGTGGGGTGCTCGGCCAGATACGTGCGCTGGGCATTGTAGACCACACGCAGTTTCTGCGATGCCTCGGATCCCAGCTTCCATTCGCTATAACCGTTGACCACATACATCGACATCCCGATGAGGGTCATCAGAACCACGATGACCACCGTCATCTCAATCAAGGTCAAACCATGATTGCAAGCAGTGTCTCGTTGAGTGTGGCCAGTGTTAATGAACATTCCTGCGTCACTATAGCACCTTAACTAAGCATGAAAATAAAAAAAACTTAAATAAATCGGAGCTGGCCCCGCTACATCCCCCCTTTGAGCTCCTCCCATGTGGACTTGAGCGTGCTGACGAGTTCTTCATTTTGCATGAGCTGGTAAATTCCCCATGCCCCTATACAAGCGATCACAAACCCTAAAAAACGGATGATCCATTGATAAGTGAAGCTTCCTCCACTGCAAGGAGCGAGATGCTTGTTATACCAATTATTCCCTTCGATGATGTGAGTGGCATGCATGATCTGCCTTTGTCGCAACTCGGCGATTAAACTTTCGGCCAGCTTATTATTCCTGATCACCAGCCGGTGGCGGTAATCCCCGCTTTTGTTCTGCTCAACCTCCTGAACCTCAACCCCGCGCTCCAAGCCCTCCTCGGGAAGCCTCAAGGTGAAGATATGCGTCTCATAGATGAAACGCTGCTTGAGCCAATGATCGAGTTTGGTCTGTTGCATGGATAGATATCGGTTGGATTGCTACCTACATCGCTTCTTGCATCATCTGTGGTCCCATCATGAAAATGGGCATAAAGGTTCCCAGAAACACAGCGGCAATCAAGACGACGGCGATGACCATCACCACCAGGCTGATAAACTGGCTGAAATCATCCATGAGTTGCTCGGCATCTTCCTCAAACATCTCCGAAAGCATCCCTAACTGGGTATCGAGCGACGCGGATCTCTCGCCAATGGCAAGCATATGCACCACCTGGGGGTCTACCGAGGTGTATTTGGCGAACGCCGCAGACAAGGGAACACCGGCTTTTTCATACATATCGGCCGCCTTGTTCATCTCAGCATAAAACGGGGTGGTCTTCACGCTGTTAGCAGATACACGCAGAGACTTGGCAAGATTAATGCCATTGGAATAGAGCAGTTTGATTGTCGACAGAATCGTCATCTGCCTCAAACTCATCACCATCATTTTGACAACACGAAACTTCGCCATCGCGAGGTTCATGATGGTATTTTTAACCGCATCGGATTTCCAGATGACAATCGCGATGGACAACAGCCCGAGAACAACCATGGGCCAAATTTTCTGTACGACGTGACTCACGTCGAATGACAGCTTCACAAGCCCCTTGGCCTCGATGCCGACCATCATTTTCTCGACCTGGGGGACGATCTTCACCTGTGAGCCAATGAATGCACCGATAAGAATGGGAATCACGACACAGGGCATCATGATGAGCTTCCTCACCTTCTTGCGAAAAAACATGTCGCTTTTGATGCGTTTGCCGAGTTCGGCAAAGGCGGTATCGAGCTGACCGGCATCGCCGCCCGCCTGCACAAGACCGATCGTCATGTCATCGAACTTCTTTGAATTCCTAAAGGCATCATGGATCGGGACACCCTTGTTGACATCTGTGTAAATGGCATCCAAGGCCTTCACCAGCTCCTTGTTAGGGTGCCCATGGGAGTAGTACTTGATTGCGTCTGCGGTGTTGATCTGAGCGCGCAACATTGATGCCAACGAGCGAAACATCTGCACCAGCTCTTTCTTCTTGAAGAGCTTGTTTTTCTTCGCAAACAGCGTTGATTGAGGCTTTTCCTTGGTTCCAGCCTTCGCGACTTTTCGGGAGGATTTGCGTGCTATGGTAGTCGTTTCACTCATCTTGTATCATCTTATTCATCCGTACTCATATCAATCATCTTACCGATGGCTGCGAGATCAGTCTTTCCTTCGATCAAAAGTTTAAGGCCGTTATTACGAAGGTTGGGAAGCTTACCCTCCTCCTGGATTTTCAGCTCCAACTCGTAGGGTGTAATCTCACCCTTGGAAAGCATGTCGGAAACTTTCGGCGTGATCGGGATGATTTCGAGGATAGCGGTCCGTCCGGCGTAGCCTGAACCGTGGCACTCCTGGCAACCGTCGGGCAAGTGGTTGTAGACGGGCCGTGTTGCCCAGGAATCGTCCAGTCCGTAGATCATGCGCTCCTTCTCTCCAATGCCGTGCTGCTCGATTTTGCAGTAGGGGCACAGCACTTTAATCAAGCGCTGGGCACATGCGGCTTTCAGCGTTTGTGCAATTTTCCATCGTTCAATGCCAAGCTGTTCAAAACGCTCGATAATCTGTGATGCACGCGGGGTGTGAATGGTTGTCAGCACCTTATGGCCCGTCACGGCAGCCTCGATACAAAGTTCCGCGGACTCGATGTCCCGCACCTCACCCATGAGGATAATATCCGGATCACTCCGCATAAAACTGGCAATCATCGGTTTGAACTCGCTCGGGTGCTTCAGGTCACAGTGGGTCACCCCGGGGATCTCGTCCTCCACCGGGTTTTCCAGGGTGAGAATATTGACATCCGGGGTGTTCATCTCACGGAGGATGGCATTCAAAGTCGTTGATTTTCCTGAACCGGTGGGTCCGCTCATCACGATAATCCCCGCAGGGATCTGCATGACCTTGTCCAGGGCCAGAAGGGTGGGTTCATCAAATGCCAAAGACCCCTTTCCGAGAGTCACATCAAGGTGCCCCTTATCGAGCAGGCGCATCGTTATGTGGTAGCCACGATAAGTCCTGTGACGTTCGTAACGTATGTCGATCGGTCGTCTGAAGTAAGCAATGGTGAATCGACCCGAGATACCCGGTGTGGTGTTGCGGATCTCGGCGGGCAACTTCATCAAATTCAACAGATAGGCATCGAGACGATCCTTCAGCTTCATCGGAAGTTCCGTCTTTTTGCCAATATCCCCATTCACCCGGAAGGCATAGTAGAAACTCTCCTTCTCAACCTTGAAGTGAATGTCGGACGCACGCTGCTTGACCGCACTCCCCATGATGGTGGCAATTAGCTGCGCCATGGGCTCCTCATAATCCTTGGTGACATCGAAGTCCTTGATCTTGTCGTCGCTATCCTCAACCTCGATTGCCTCCAACTCATCGCGACTCGGCCCGGCATTACTGGAAACCGCTTCAATCGAACGACTGATTTCAGAGGTGAGTGTCACAATTTTGACAAGTTCAAAATCGGGGAACCGCATCGCAATATACTCATCAGCGGCGGGGTTCCATGGGTTGGAAATGGCGACGATTATTTTATTTTCGTCGATGCAAAGTGGTGAAAACCCGCCACGGGTCAACACCGAGGGATCACATTTCTCCAGCAATGAACTTTCACAAAATTCGGCCACCTTAGGGAAAAAAGGCATGTTATTGATCTTGGCAATGGCCGCCATAAACACGGCCTTGGTCACCTTGGCCTCCAACTGCCCCGGATCAATCTCAGCTAATGAGGAATCGTGCTCCACCAGCGTCTTCATGATGCGCCGACTGATCAGTGCATTGAAGCGTATGCCGTCGTATTCAATCATGCGTCTACCCCCTGTCTAAAGTGCTTCTGACACATCTTCGCCCAGCTTACAAAATCAAGACGCACGACCCCGATAAGTGGCCTGATACCGGTTTGTTGGTGCACGATC
>JARFRT010000063.1 GCA_029287105.1 Akkermansiaceae bacterium
GACCCCCCGCCCCCCCCACACCCCCCCGCCAGTCCTCACGCACCAGTCGCACGGCCCGCCCACAGCCGCAACCCCCACGCCGCCCACAGTTCTCATTCTCTCCGACGACCCCGCCTGGACGGATTCCAGCTTCAGGGGGCACCCGGCCATCAAGACGCCCCACCTCGACAAGCTTTCCCGACAAAGTGTCACGTTCCGCCGCGGCTACGTGCCGACCGCCCTGTGCCGGCCGGCACTCAGCACCCTGGTAACCGGCCTCTATGCGCACCAGAACATGGTCACCGGCAACGACCCCTCGAAAACTGCCAAAAACAAACAACACGCCGCAAGGACCGGGCAAGACCCGAGGGAACTGCTGATTGCCAATGTCGATAAAAACCCGACCCTGCCGAGGTTGCTGGCCGAAAAGGGTTATCTTAGCTTTCAATGCGGTAAATGGTGGGAAGGTAGCTACCAACGCGGTGGCTTCACTCACGGCATGACCCGCGGATACCCTGAAAAAGGCGGCCGCCACGGCGATGACGGCCTGGCCATCGGTCGTAAGGGAATGAAGCCGGTCTTTGATTTTATCGACACCGCGGTCGCGGCCCGGAAACCCTTCTTTGTCTGGTACGCCCCGTTTATGCCGCACACCCCGCATACCCCGCCGCAACGCCTGCTCAAAAAATACGCCACAGCCGACCGTCCCATCTCCATTGCCAAGTACTACGCCATGTGTGAGTGGTTCGATGAAACCTGCGGCGAACTCATGGCCGGACTCGACCAAAAAGGACTCAGCGATAACACGCTGGTCATCTACGTCACCGACAACGGATGGATCCAGAACCCGAATGGGTCGTCCTTTGCCCCCCGCTCAAAACTCACCGCCTACGAAGGTGGCACCCGCACCCCCATCATGTTCCGCTGGCCGGGCAAAATCAAACCTGCCGACCGGCCCGAGCTCTGCAGCAGCATCGACATCGTGCCCACCATCCTCGCCGCCGCCGGTGCCGATATCCCGAAACGCCTGCCCGGCCTGAACCTGCTCACCAACCTGCAACAGGGGAAACCGATTGAACGCAACATGATTTTTGGCGAATCCTTCGACCACAATATCGAGGACATCGAGGACCCGGAGGCGTCCCTGCTCAACCGCTGGGTCATCCGCGGCGACTACAAACTGCTGCTCACCTACGACGGTGTCGCCGGCTCGGGATACGGCCGACGGGTGCTACCCAAGGACCCCCGGCCACAGTTGTTCAACCTGATCACCGACCCGCATGAAAAAATCAACCTCGCCAGCCAAAAACCCGAACTGGTCAAGGAACTCGGCGGGTTGATCCAAGGCTGGTATCCCCTGAAGAATCGCAAGGTGAACGCACTGCCGGTCCGGCCTTAAGTTTTAAGATTTAAGTTCTAAATACCAAGGGGAGGAAACACCAAAGACCAAATAAGAAAGACTAGCTACTTCACCTATCCTTCGCTGTGGACAGGAGTGTCCACTCTCCCTATTAAACCCGCTTCGCGGGCCGAAGGCCTAGGGAGGAGGGACACTCCTGTCCCTCGGCAACCCAAGCCCTTCCGTGTATTCCGTGGTTCCCCAATGAAATAGCAGCCCAAGCCCCCAACCCAAGTCTTCCTTTCGCGCATTTCGTCTTTTTTCGCGGTTGAAAAAAAAGGACTAGCAGCCCAAGAATCTCCATCATCTCGCGCCGCAGTAACAATAACCATGAAACGATTCCTCATAGCCGGATTTCTGCTGGGATGGCTGGCATTGCTGACCACATCCTGCCAGCGGGAGTCGGGGAAGATCGTTTTGAAAGCCGGGCATGTGCTCGACACCTCACACCCGTCGCACAAGGCGCTCGAGTTCATGGCCAAACGTCTCGCGGAAAGGTCGGGCGGCAGGGTCGAGCTGCGGATCTACCCGAGCGGTCAGCTCGGCGGCAATCGTGAGCTCATCGAGCAGGTGCAGTTGGGCATCATCACGATGACGCCGACGTCCACCGGCTCCCTTGAAAGCTTCAAGCCCGAGCTCGGCGTGTTTTCCTTGCCCTACATTTTCCGCGATTCCATACACTACTGGCAGGTCCTCGAAGGGGAAACGGGGAAAGACCTGCTCGACTGCACCGAGGTCGGTTTGAAGGGGCTGTGTTACTTCGACGCGGGCAGTCGCAGCTTTTACATGAAAGACGCACAGCTCCGCACGCCGGACGACCTCGCGGGCAAAAAAATCCGGGTGATGCAGAACCGCACGTCGATGATGATGATCGATGCGCTCGGCGGCTCGCCGACCCCCATTTCGTTTGGCGAACTCTACTCGGCGCTGCAGCAGGGGGTGGTCGATGGCGCCGAGAACAACCCGCCGAGCTTCCTGACCTCCGGACATCATGAGGTCTGCAAGTATTACACGCTCGACGAGCATACCCGCATTCCCGACCTGCTCGCCATGAGTGAGAAAAAGTGGCGCAACTTCCCACCCGATCTACAGAAAATGCTCACCGAGGTCGCGGCAGAAACCTCACAGTACCAACGCAAGATCTGGAAGAAAATGTCCAACAACGCACTGGCGACGCTCAAGGAAAAAAATGTCACCATCATCACCCCCGACAAATCACCCTTCATGGAAAAAGTCCAGGAGCTGCACGGCTCCTACCGGGGGACAGCAACCGGGACATTGATCAAACGCATCAAGGAGCAAACAGAATGAACTGGCTATTACGTGTAAAGACGACGCTCGAGAAAATCCTCGAGCGCACCGTGATCGTATCCATGGCGGTTCTTGTGCTCGACGTCTTATGGCAGGTCTTTTCCCGCTACATCCTCAACGCCCCGAGCCCGTGGACGGAGGAGCTGGCAACCATCCTGCTCATCTGGACTTCCCTGATGGGGGCCTCGTTAGCCTATGCCGCAAAAGAACACCTCGGGGTCGATTTTGTGGCCAACAAACTCCCCCCCCGGCTCCTGCGCAGCACCCGGATATTCGGCCATCTGGTCGTGGCTCTTTTTTCCTGCCTGGTGATGATCCGCGGCGGCGGGCTACTGATGGAGAACGCATTCAACTACCACCAACTCACGCCGGTGCTGGGGATCAACTGGGCCTGGATCTATCTGGCCGCCCCCGTCAGCGGTGTCTTTTTCACCCTCTTTGCCATCGAATTCCTGCTCGAAGCCGTCAATGAGAAACCATTACTAACCGACACTGAATGATGGACCTTACCGCACTCATCCTGGTCGTCACCTTTGTCGGCCTGCTGGTACTCAATCTGCCGG
>JARFRT010000080.1 GCA_029287105.1 Akkermansiaceae bacterium
GTCCAGTACCGCCCCAAGGCATTCACCCCGGGACTGAACCCGTTCTATATCGCGCTCCCCTACAATGATTGCCTTAACTACCGAACCCACCGGCCTGAAGCCAGCCGGGTCATCCCCTGGTGGAATCGCCGCGCCGACAAGCGCCCGGGAAAGACATCATGCAAAGGCCGCTGGGTCCAGATCGTGCACGGCAAAAAAGTCTGTTACGCCCAGTGGGAGGACTGCGGACCGTTTACCACCACCGACTGGGAATATGTCTTTGGCAACAAGCCGCCGAAAAACACCAAAAACCGGGGTGCCGGCATCGATGTCTCCCCAGCCGTCCGCGACTATCTCGGCATGAGATCCAGCGCCAAGGTGCATTGGCGGTTTATCGACTTCGCCCGCATCCCCCGCGGGCCTTGGTCGTATTACGGCAAAAACAACCCGTTCGTCGACCCCCAGCTCGACCCTGATGTCAAAGCCCGCCAGGCCTACATGGACTACTTGCGCCAGCTTCGCGACGAGGCCTACCGGCAGAAAAACAACCGCCGCTAGCAGCCCGGCCCCACTTTTCTTCATTTTTCTCAAAACTTGGCTTGCCTTTTACCCCGCGGGACACTAATCCCTCCGCACCACGTTTCTACGTTTGGCACCTGGCTCGGGTGGCGGAATTGGTAGACGCGCTAGACTAAGGATCTAGTGGCCGTTAAGGCCGTGCGGGTTCGATTCCCGCCTCGAGCACCATTTAAAAGCTCTCCTTCCCCATCACGGGAACGAGAGCTTTTTGCTGCCCTCATCCCTCGACCATACGAGAAGGGGTGAGCCCCCCTCCGGAGCGAACGCAGTGGGCGGAGGCCAGGGTTTTGAGAGGCTGAATGGTCTCGAATGGATATGTTCGGAATGAACCGGCTTTCTACTTGGAAAAATTCTGTTCATTTTGTAAATTCCGTCAGACACCACCTTGTCTCGCCGTAACTCTAGCGTAAGAGGAAGCATCAGCTCAGGAGGAAGGCATCCACGACTCACCTCTCCCCGACTTGATCGCCCTGGTCTGAGGCTGCTGACCCTCTTTTTTATAGAACACACGCCATGTCTACCACCCACTTTCTGTCCATCGCCGCCAGCTGTTGTTTTCTGCCAAGCCTTCTCAACGCCGCTGAACCAGCGCATGTTAAGCTCAGTGGCGAAGTTGGCAGCGCTGCCGACATCAGCGCCGCGCGTTTCCGCTTCGCCCCCTTCGACTCCCTGCCATGGCTGAGGGCTGACCTAACCAACGAAACTGTTAGCAAACACGACAACAATTTCCACAATGTCATGCGTCGCCCTTACAAACATTACTCGGGTGACATTTCGGGTCGGTTCCTGGAAATCATGGCGCTGAATTCACGGGGCAATTTGGCCGTGCATCCCGCGTTCCGTGACCTGCTCAAGGAAGTGCTGAAAAACCAGCGAAAAGGGGGGTATTTCTGCGCCTCAGGAGCCATCGACTGGCAACAACCACTGGACTACGATAGCAGCGATCAGACTCTGTCCAAAGGGCGCATGCTGCCAGCGTTGTGGGGCAACTCCCGGATGCTCTGCGGGCTCGTCGAGGTCACGCGCGCATTTCCCGGCAACCGGCAAATCGCGGATGCCGCCCGCCGACTTGGTGATTTCTACATTTCGGTCCTTCCGCGCTTCAACGACCCGGCCCGCATCGCTGAATACACCGGAGCCGGAACCTACGCCGCGGGCCACGTGACCTGCTGGTTCCCCGCCATGGAGGGACTCGTCAAACTTAGCAAGCTCACCGGCGAGCAAAAATACCTGGATGCAGCCGTCAAGATGGCGGACTTCTATCAACGCTTTGACAAGCTTCCCGTCGACCATGCCCACGGTATGCTCTGCAACCAGTTCTCCCTTGTCCTCTTGTATGGGGCCACGAAGAATCCCGTCTATCTTGCGCGGGTTGAAAAACGCTGGAAGGATCTCATCGCCGGCGGCTACGTGAACCCGGCCGGCGGTATCCTGGAAAAATGCCACGTCGAATACGAGCGTGACGAAGGCTGCGGTATTGCCGATTGGTTCCGCCTCAACCTTGCCCTCGGCAAAGCCACCGGCAATCCCCGCTACTGGGCGATGGCAGAGCGCACCCTGCACAACCACTTCCTCCAAAACCAGCACCCCAATGGTGGATTTGGCCACCGCTACGTGCTCACAGACAGCGACGGAGTGTATGGTTTCGAGAAGCGCAACTATGAATCCACCTGGTGCTGCACCTACCACGGCGAGCTCGGTTTCATCCAATTGCGCAATCACCTCCTGGAACGCAGCGACGATGTCCTGACCTGCCATTTCCCTCTCGAATTCAGTGCCGAAGACGGGACCGGGAGCACCACCTCGCTCCTCCAACTTCCATGGAAAGACAGCCATGTGGTCCGCCAACGCATTGCACTGGATGGTCAGCCGGCCATTCGCGTCCGGGTCCGCCACCCACACTGGGCCGACCAAGTGATCGCGCGCGGCGCATGGGGCGAGGCACTGGAACTTGAAAGCAAGGACGGCTGGCACACCACCCAAAAACCCGTGACCGAAGTCTTGTTTATCTACACTGGCGCCGTCTACGCAGAAGACCGCCACTGCAATCGCCTGCCGGGTGGACCCAAAGAAGGCAAACCGTTCGTGATCGGCTACGGGCCGAAACTATTTGCCGCGCAAGGCGGCTCGGCCAAGCCACCTGCATGGCCCACCACGCTCAAGGAATTGGAGGCCCACGGGCTGAAACCACTGTCGTCGGCCACTCGCAACAAACCGTGTTGCTTCGTCATGGGTTGCGGCGATTGACCCATTGGCGCGATCGATCTTGCCACCCAGCGCGGCGGCGGCGGAGGGCTGCTCTTAACCATAGCCAGGTAGGCGAGGCCGTCTGTGGCCATCAGCCGAATCCCCTCAACTCTCCTTGATAAAGCCAGGCTATATTCTTGCAAGAGATCTTCACCCCCCCAAATGAGAGGGAGGCCGAGGGTTGTGAATGGCGTTTCGCTTACTTTCGGGGGGCTTCCATCAACTTCAGGGCGGATAGCGGAAGTTGTGCCTGCTCCATCCAGACGCTGAGATGGCCGTTGGGAGGGCCGGACTTGCCGCGGTGGCCGGTCTGGCGCAGGAACGCCTTCACGGCGATTGTCACCTTGCCGTCTTTGAACTCGGGCACAAGATCCTCGAAGATGTAGGCACCCCGGGCGTCACCGCCACTCTTATAGTATCCTGCCTTGGCCTCGCTGATGAGTTTGCCATTCAAATAGAGGGCGAACCCTTCGCCGGACCAACCATGCCCGGCTCCGCCTACGATGATGCGGTAGCGATGCCCCTCCTTGAAGGCGGGCACCTCGAAACTCTGGCGAACCAGCAGCACTTCCTTCTCCCACAGGGTCGCCGGCTCGATGTCGCAACCGCAGTGGGCGACACGGCAACTGCTCCGCAGCGCCTTGCGTTCGCCACTGGACTGACCAAAGGGAGCGGCCCCGGCATTCCAACCGGCCGCCGCAGGATCGAAGTCGATGGCATTCCAGCTCTCCATACCGGCGGGCAGACTGATGTCGCGATACATATTTCCAACCCTCCCCTTGCTATCGATGGCCGGTTTCTCCTCGGGATTGAAGCTGAAGTAGTGCCACTTGGCGGTCTGCATCTTCGGCCCGAACGGCTTCCAGTCGTAGCTGTCGATGCCCGCCAACTTGTAGTAGCTGATCACCTTGTCGAGCTGGCTCTTGAGGCTGAGTTTGCTTCTGGCTTCCGTCGGGGCGGTGTTGGACAGGATGTTCTTGAGAGGCATGCCGTGACGCCGGTAGCCGGGCACACCGTCCGAGCTGCTCAGATACCCTGGGATGAGTTTGTTCACCATGATCGGCTTAAGCGCGGTGGTCATGGCAACCAGTTCTTCGCCCGTGGGTGGCAACATGTAGGGTACGGCCTTGATCGTCCGGCCGGCCTTGGCCGGCGGGTATTCAACCTTGCCTCCGAGCAGCTCGACCATCGCCCTGCCGAGGGCATCGCCGGTGAGCATGTAGGTCTCGCCATTGTGGTTGTAATGGTAATTCTGGTTCTTCGGCGACACCTCCGGGCCACGCCAGAACGGGCGGGTCTCGATGGTCTTGACGGTGCCCGCGAATTCGGGGTGCTTCTTCGGATCGGCAACCGCCTTCTGGGCCTCGTTGATCTTGATGTAGTGCTCCGGCATCTTGTCGCCGTCGAAGCCGACCGTGGCGATCGCCCACTTGGCATTCGGCGCATTGAACTCCTTGCGCCAGGCCTTGATCAGATTGGCCAGGTTCTGTTCGTAGCGGCTGTTGTGGCCGGGATCCGGTCCGTCTTTGTGGCCCTGCCACCACACGAAACCGGCCACCTCGAAACCTTGGTCGGCATACTCCGGGTAGCGCTCATCGAAGTTGTCGAGCACGTTGCGGATGGCGGCGGTGTAGTCGTCGTACTGCTTGCCGGCATACCAATCCTTGGGTCCGGGTTTCTCACCTGTTTCCAGGGTCTTCATGGACTCGCCGTAGCCGGGATAGACCGTGCCATCGAAGGTGTAGCGTTCACTCCCGGGAGGCAGGATGTCCCAGCCCAGACTGCGGTTGCCGATGTCCGCCTTCATCACGATGACGGGTTCGTCGAGGTAGGTGCCCAGGACGTAGCCGAAACCGAGCTCCGGACCGAAGGTCGGACCGCAGGCGGGCGCGCTGAGCGGAGCGCTCTTGCCCTTGCCCATGTAGGCGTCGTTGAGCATCACGTCATTGCGCACCGTCCACTCACCCTGCTTGTCCAGCAGGTAGGGAAAGCGCCCGAGTTTTTCCACGGTCCATTTGAGGTCGCCCATGCCTTCCATGTCGGTTTTCTCCATCCAGAAGGCCGCGGAGCCGCCGCCCTCGGAGTAGGCGATGGCGAGCGGATAACGTTTGCCGGCTTGCAGCTCGATTTTGCCGAGTGTGGCCTGCCCACTGCCGGGGTCTTTCCGGTAGACTTCTTTTCCGTTCACCCGGACGACACAGGATGAACTCGACCCCATACCGGCGTGCACTTCGTAGCTGCCGTCATAGGGAACATCAAGATAGGCGTCCACGTAAACCATGTGGTCACCTTCGATCGCGGGGAGATTCGCGGACACCGTTCCGAGGGCGATTTGCTCAACCTTCGCGGCCTTGACGCCGGCAGGCGGCTGCGCTCCCAGCTTTGGATCCGCGGGTGCCGGGTAAACACTGGCCGTCGCTCCCTTTGCCGCCCCCGGATCGGCCGATTGATAAATGCCGTGCGGCATCAGCGCGGAGTTGTCCACCGGCATCTTGCAAGGCTTGACCGATGGATCAGCCGACAGAAAAACGCTGGAATAAAGCGGCGGCGCCCCTTCGACCTTTCCGAAACCGAGCATGTTCGACTGGCCGGAGAGAATGAACACCTTGACCGGCTTGTCCTTGGCAACCGGCTGGTCACCGGGAGCGGGCAGGTCAACCGGGATGACCTCGGCAGTCAGGGAAAGCAGGCTCAGGAGGGTGAAAAAAGCGCTCAGGGCGACTCGAAGGCGGGATCGGTTTGTCATCATGGTTTTTGTTGCGGTGAAGGATGGATGTGTTGCGGGGGCAGGGTGGGCAGGAATGGCTGCAGGTTGCCGAGCGAACCGTGTACGGGAAAGCGAAAAAGCGGGAAAAGTGCAGACGTGACCGTCTTTATCAATCATGAGGGTGGGCAGGGATACCGCTCGGCGGACACCGACTCGTACCCTTCGCGCGGGCGATGTTTCAAAGAGTTGTTTGTATTATCGCGCATTCTGGGTTATGGACTATGCCATGGAAATTCTGCGACAGGCCCTACAAGTGATCGTTGCCCTCGGACTGCTCAACGTCTGGCTGGTTCGCGCAGGCAAACCGACGCGCTATCGGGGTGGGGACGCCAAGTCGATGCGCGAGGAGTTTGCGGCATATGGTTTACCCGCCACAATGATGTATGTGGTGGGCGGCCTCAAGCTGATCATCGCGGTCGCTTTGCTTGCGGGTATTTGGCAATCCGCCCTGGTTGTGCCGGCGGCGTCGCTTCTCATCCTGCTCATGATCGGTGCCTTTGCGATGCATCTTAAAGTGAAGGACCCATTCGAGAGGGCGATCCCCTCGCTCCTGATGCTGGGCATGGCCATCGCGATCGCCGTGCTTTGACGGTGGTCAATGCCGGTCAATAGACAGCGAATGCCAGATAGGCGTTGAGCACCATGTATGCGAACGCGGGCAGGGTTAACACCGCCTTGTCCTTGATCTTGATCCGCACGCCGACCCCGCAGAGCATCAGCAGTGCAAGACCGCCGGATGCCAACTGCCCTACCCAGGGCACTTGTAAACCAATCAGCAGTCCAATCGCACCCGACAACTGTAAGGTTCCCACCAAGCTTCTCAAACCCGACAGCCCGTAGCGTTCGTATTCCCGACGCATCGAGTGCGAGACGAAGCATCCGCACCCGAACAGGATGAACGAAATCGCAGAAAACCAGATGAGTGTAAGGTCGATGCCCGAGCCTCGCACCTCCCGGCTTCAATAACAACCGGTAAAAATGGGTTTGGGGCAGAGTCGTCCACCAGTCAGCGTCACGGCTCGGGCAGATGGACAAGCGGGATGCCTTGGCAAGGTGGTGGTCAACAGAGTTCCGCCCTCGACGAATTCCGCCATAGGAACATCTGCCGGCGGTCGCCCCAGCGGATTTGGGACATCGGGGACTGGCACCAGGCGAGCCACTCGCCCGACGTCCATGCCGTGGTTCTCCATGGTCTTCTGGAGAACGATGGGAACGTGTCCCGCCGCCTCAAGCAGATGCCGCAGTTCGGTGACGCCTTTCGTAGGCTTACCCCAAAATATCCCGCTATGAATAAACTCCTTGGCAAGGAGGATAAGAGGGTTACGCTTGGTGTTTATGAATTTACGCGAAAAAAACTCGTTCCGGTCTTCCCTGCGTTTCCTTTTTGCGCCCATTCAACGTCACGTTCAAACCCCTCGCTTCAATAGAACATCCCTAACATACTACCTTCTTTTGCTTGCGGCATTAACCGCAGGCTGCTCCCCTTCGGAGTTATGCAGTCTTCCCATGGAGAGTCCCGGGCGTCTTAAAACTTCGGAGGTCTCGGAAGGTTTCAAAAAGTATGATGATATTTTTTCAGGGGAGAAACCGGTTCTTTATTGTGAGGGAAAGCGCCACGAACGAGTCGGCCACGTGCTGGGCGCTTATCAGGAGTACCCGATGAAAGCAACCCGCCGCGGAATCAAAACCCGGAAGTATAACCACTTGGCAGGCAACGCTGTTGGCATGATGAAAAATGCGTTCGACAATTTGGACTTGGATGCCGTCGAACTGGATGTCCATGTGAATACCCAAAAACACGAAGACGAGAATCTCTATATATTACATTACGAGCCGGATTGGGACACGCTGAAACAGTCTCAGGACTCAGTCAAATTCCTATCAGACGAGCGAAATACATTTCGGGGACTCCTCAGGGAATTCTTTCCAACCTATTCCGCTCAAGGGAAGCGCCTCTATGTTGAGTTAAAGGCACCGGCTGATTGTCGAATGAATGGAGGACCGTCCACACCGCTTTGCAAATTAATCGCCAAAAAATTGGCATCTGATCTCGAGAAGCATCGAAACTATATTCAGTCAGGAAACCGTCCGATTGCCTTTATTTCGTTTTCCACTCAGTTACTTGATACCGTGCATGACAACCTACCCAAGGAGCTGCGTTCTAACATAGACTTTATATTGATTTTAAGTCCGTCCTCACGCTTCAAGGCATGGATCGCTTCGAGAAGAGGTTGGGTGCCCACTTTTGGGGAGGCTGCAAAGCACTGGATGACAGATCGGGCATGGCTGACGGGGGTTTGGTATTCGCCACGTGCAACCAATGGATTTCCGGATCTCATTTCAGAAATCAATTTGGCGAGGGTGTCGAGTGGCCACCGGCGTCTGTCGGTTGGCGTATCAGCCTATCTACAAGGAAGTAATAACTTCATCAAAGGAATGAGAGCGAACTGGAGCCATCCCCGAAAAATCGATGCCCCAGCTCTCGTTCAAACAATCATCTACGATATCGACAGTCGATAGATCACCCCCTACCCCCGTCTACAAGGGTATTGCTAGGAATTTGCTTTTTGCGGGGTCTCCCTGAGGCCGTTGTTGAGGAGATCGGCGGGGGGGAGAAAGGGCGGTGACTGCGCGCCTACCGCTTCCACTTGTTTTTCTCCATAATCTGATTCAGATCTTGGTAGACTTTGAGATCCTCAATCAACTTGTGATCATTCATGAACTTGAACGCACGATACACTTTAACAACCTCGTTTTTACGCGATTCGATTGCATCAGGCTTCGATTGAACATCGGTCACGAAATTTTCTCCCATGGCCGAAACCTCTTTGAGAATAACATCGTCGCTACGATAGCAAAGTGACTCCAGCAGGCGGAGCATCTTATCTTGCCCATCGAGAGACTTGGCATCCTTCAAGACCATATCGGCAATTTCAGCGCGCTTGGCCATGGTGGCTTCCACTGATAGACGACCGTCACTTCCGCCGTCCGCAGGGCGCTTACGCAGCGCGCGATACCACACATTACGGAATTGCACGGGGTTGCCGTGATCTTGCAGTTTCAAGGGGCCGACATCACCGAGTCCCTTGGGATGGGTGCGCTTGCGGTAACCACCACCACCTTCCAATGGAACAGCATCTTGAACCAGCACACCATTGATGAAGACGGTCATCGATCCTTCATCGACGACTTTACCGTCTTTAACGATCGGGCGACGAAACACGATATCGTAGGTTTGCCACTCGCCAGGTGCACGCAGCGGATTGACCATCGGTGGCATCACGCCATAGACCGAACCAGCCCAGCCGTCGGCGTAGGTTGGGTTGTTAAAATTATCGAGCACTTGAACTTCCGCCACGCCCATCAGGAAAATGCCACTATTGCCACGACCTTGACCAGCGCCATTGATAACACTCGGTGCTTTCCATTCCACATGCAGTTGGCAATCACCGAACTCTTCTTTGGTGGCAATGTAGCCGGCCCCCTTCATGCTCTGCATAGTACCATCAACGATGGCCCAGTCGGTCTTGCGTTTCTCACGAATGTGCACCCAGTTCTTTTTGAACGATGCTTCCGTGCCATCAAACAGCACGATGGCATCGGATGGTGGTGCACCGGGTTTATCGCCAGGCTGAACATCCTGAGGCACCGGACGGTTGTGATCGTGCTTGGCCCATGGATGTTGCTTGTCAGGCGGGTCGCCAAAAAACTGAGCAGCACTGAAGGATGGAGCAAGCGCAACGAGAAGCGCGGCTAATTGAAGAACGGAATTGGTTTTCATGAAATTCAGATGGAGAGGATACGGTGTGAGTGGGGCGGTCTTATCAACTGACTGCTAGGAATTTGCTTTTTGAGTGAGGTGGTCGGAGAGGCTTTCATGGGGTGATACGGGTGTTACGGGGGGAAAAGAAGGGACTAGTGAATTAGGAGTTCTAAATTCAGATCCCCCTTCGCCGAGACTTCGGAGGACAGGGTTGTGAATTGCCGATCACAGGAAGAATAAATGCTGAAATTTTTACTGTTTTGGTGAGCATCGCTTGGATTCACGTTCAGCGCGAACATAGTCCCCTTCCATGCCGTGCCAAGGCAATTCTCCGCAGCGGGTGTTTTTGAAAGTGAATGGAAATGGGTCAAGGTAAGGAGCAAATGATACATTTCTTTGCCTGTAGCCCCTTTTCTCGAATGGCACTTAGTTAAGCCTGTTTAGACTAGATACCGTTGTCCTCCTGAAAGGAGGATGAAATCCAGCCCATGGCTTCAGCCATGGGAAACTGAAATATCCAACCTGTAGCGTCCTGAAAGGCCGCCGGAAAGCTTGGGATGACCTTGATCCAGGCGTGTGCTGGGATGCATTCGCATTTGCCAGCTCCCTGCTTTCCAGTTCCCTTTCAGGGAACCTTTACATGATAAATAATGAACCCCTGGGCTAGGAATGCGATTTCCCTTCAGGGATAAAAATCGATAAAGCCTATCGAAATCCGCCTTAACTAAGTGCCATTCTTGCCTG